>NZ_CABTML010000105.1:0-44424 GCF_902485895.1 uncultured Anaerobiospirillum sp.
GCCTAAAAGATTAAGAGCAACGGTTGGACGCTGGTTAGCCTGGCTCAGAATAGTCTGAGAGGCCTGCTGAATAATCTGGTTCTGAGTTAAAGCTGCAGTCTCAGATGCAAAGTCAGTATCACGAATACGGCTGCGAGCATCTGATTCGTTCTCAGAAATTGAGCTCTGATTACGGATGGTGCTTTCCATACGATTTTGGATTGCGCCTAGGGCCGCACGCTTAGAATCAACAGCTTCAATAAATAAATCAACAAACTCTAATGTCTTTTGAGCGGCTGAAGGGGTAGATACCACCCAATATGCCAGACTAAGCTGATTTTGAGCGGTCGCTACAAGACCAAAACCGTCTGCTTTGCCAGCATCAGCTTCAGTCGTTTTAAATTCTAGCTTTGCAGGGCCTGCACCACCACCGCCTCTTCCGACGTTGGCCATACACATGATGCCTTGCATGTGGAATGCACCGCATTCAAGTGTAATTTCGTCCTTAGCGTTCGCGCCAACTTGGAAGAAGTATTCATAAGCATTCTTAGTTTGTGCTGAAGAACGCATGAGGGTGTTGGCACCGCCACCGTCAAGAACCTGAGCGCCAGCAAAGGTAGTTTTCTTTGCAATACGGCTGATCTCGTGGGATAGGGCCTTTACTTCTTCTTGGAGAGCCTGACGATCTTTTGCTGTATTGGTACCGTTGGCAGCTTGGACTGCGAGGGTACGGATACGCTGCAGCATGTTGGTGGTTTCGTCGAGGGCACCTTCGATGGTCTGAGCTAAGGCGATACCGTCATTTGCGTTGCGGTTACCTTGGTTGAGACCATTAATCTGGGCTGTTAAGCGATCAGAGATCTGAAGACCAGCAGCATCATCTTTAGAGCTGTTGATGCGAAGACCTGAGGATAAACGCTGATAGGAAGTATTGAGCGCAAGAGTAGAGTTAGCGAGCTTACGCTGTGCGTTAATCGAGCTAACGTTAGTATTAACGTATAAAGCCATGAATCTCTCCTTGTATCTGTCTCAGTAGAGAGAGCTGTACAAGCACTATCTCCACCTTGCTTAATGCAATCAATATATTCGTAAAAAGCATGGCATGCTGCTTACGAATAGACTGTCTGCTGTGAATCTCTTCTTCAAGAAGGCCGCCTTTGAAGAGGCAGCCTTAGACGATATGAGAGATTCGAAAACTGTTACTAGCCTACCGGCCGCCTAAAAGATTTAAGGCAACAGTAGGTCTTTGGTTGGCCTGGGTCAGAATAGTCTGAGAGGCCTGTTGAATAATCTGGTTCTGCGTTAAAGCTGCAGTCTCAGATGCAAAATCGGTATCGCGAATACGGCTGCGAGCATCAGATTCGTTCTCAGAAATTGAGCTCTGATTACGGATGGTGCTTTCCATTCTGTTCTGTATTGCGCCTAGGGCCGCACGCTTAGAATCAACTGCCTGAATGAACTCATCGATATATTGGAGAGTCTTTTGAGCAGCTGACGGTGTTGAAACAACCCAATATGCTAAGCTTGGAGCGTCAGTAGCATCTGTTGCTACTAGACCAAATGCGTCATCAGCGCCTGCATCCGCCTCATTATCTTTGAATTCGAGTTTGTTTTGGTTTTTGCCTACATTAGCCATGCACATGATGCCTTGCATGTGGAATGCGCCGCATTCAAGTGTAATTTCATCCTTAGCATTAGCGCCAACTTGGAAGAAGTATTCATAAGCATTCTTAGTTTGTGCCGATGTGCGCATGAGGGTGTTGGCACCGCCACCGTCAAGAACCGGAGCGCCAGCAAAGGTTGTCTTGTGGGCAATACGGCTGATCTCGTGAGAAAGGGACTTTACTTCCTCTTGGAGGGCCTGACGATCTTTTGCGGTGTTGGTACCGTTAGCAGCTTGGACTGCGAGGGTACGGATACGCTGCAGCATGTTGGTGGTCTCATCAAGAGCACCTTCGATGGTCTGAGCTAAGGCGATACCGTCATTGGCGTTACGGTTGCCTTGGTTGAGGCCATTAATCTGGGCAGTTAAGCGATCAGAGATCTGAAGACCTGCAGCATCGTCTTTGGAGCTGTTGATACGGAGACCTGATGAGAGTCTTTGGTATGAGGTGTTAAGCGCAAGAGTAGAGTTAGCAAGCTTACGCTGAGCGTTAATAGAGCTAACGTTAGTGTTTACATATAAAGCCATAGTTGTATCTCTATATAGCCGATCCAGCTGCTCGTAAGCTGTGATCTTATATATGGCGCTTTTAGAACCTGTTCGCTATATTCTGCTGAGGCGAGCACCTTATTTTGTTTGTTGATTGCTACCCCAACGACATTTCAAGATTTTGAATCTGTCATATCTATGAAAGTCATGAGTTGCTTGTATATATCGGTTGCAACACAAGTGCCATTTTGAAAATGTACACAAGTGCTATTACTGTTGATGTGTTAAATTTTGTGTGTAATTAGTAAATATGTTTTGACAAATTATTCATCGTAAATGTTTGATTCCCTTGATATTACGGAACACTTATCATTTGAAACATTTCAATTTTTGCTTAATTCAAAAGTGTGAGAGTTTTAACAATTACATGCCTTCACCATACAACAAGTGAGATTTTTGCATAGTCAAATTTGCCGCCATGTTTTGTCAAAAAAGATTAAGGAAGTGGCATTTATGATTCAATAATGAAGTATGTGTTGGTAACGCCGTTTCTGTAAGTTAATTATTGACACACCAAGATCAGAGCGTATGAAGGTAGAGATCAAAAGATCAGCGATCGTCGATCAATAGTGGATGTGATAGCTAAGTAAAAGCGCTCAGAGATCGTGGAAAGGTTGTTATTGGTATGCTGAGATCGTTGTTTGGTGCTGGTCTGTGATCTTGAGAACTTGGAACGTGGGTATATATGGTTAGGGTTGAGATCGTGACTTGCGATCTTAAGATCTTGGGTCGTGGGTATATGTGGTTAGGGTTAAGATCGTGGATTGCGTTCTTGAGAACTTGGATCGTGGGTATATATGGTTAGGGTTAAGACTGTGGCTTGCGATCTTGAGATTTTAGATCGTGGGTATATATAGTTAAGGTTAAGATCGTGGATTGCGATCTTGAGATCTTGGAATGTGGGTGTATATGGTTAGAGTTAAGATCATGGATGGCGATCTTGAGATCTTGGATTGTGGGTATATATGATCGGGATTAAGATTATGGATGGCGATCTTAAGATCTTAGAACGTGGGTATATGTGGTAAGGGCTAAGATCTCGTGGATGGCGATCTTGAGATCTTGGGTCGTGGATACATATATGGTTAGAGCTGAGATCTTGTACAGCGATCTTGAACTAGCGATCGTAGAGTTTGATCTTCGGCATTGATATAGAGAGGTGATCCTTGATCTCTGATCTTTGAACTCTGATCTTGTGGCGTTGATCTTAATTAGCGAGCTGTGAGCGTAAGTGGAGTAGTGCTGGTGTTTTGATCGCGGCTTAACTAGATATTGAAAAAATGTATGGGGATTCAGGCAAAATCTAAAATGAGTAGCCAGTAATTATGTTCAAAGAGATGCTTGGTTAGGGCTGCTTTTTTAAGGCCTCTTTTTGTGGATGGGTGGCAAGGTTTTGCCTAGAGATTGTGTACCGTCACATGAGCTCTGTGGCGTGGAACATTTCTTAACTGGTTTTTAGTAGTGTTGTTTTGGTATAAATGGCTTGTATAAGCCAGTTGTTATGCTTGGTTAGTTGGTTTTGTTTTTTCTGCTGGGGTTTGTATTGGGTGTCGGGATTTTGGTGAAGCGCATGTGTATGAACTTTGCATGAGATTTCTCTATTGTGCACTACTATTGGGCGGATCCTTGGCATGTTCCACAGTATGGCTTTGCAACCTTAGATGGAAAGATATTTTCATACAAGATAATTTACATTCTTGTTATGGAGTGTTCTTGGCTCTGCTTAGCTTAGAGCATCCGTCTAAGGAGAGGCTTATACATGGGATTTTAGTAAGATCTTATGCTTATGAGCGAGAGTGTTCTATACATGTATTTGAGATGAATTTTGGCTCAGAGTGTGAATATCTTTTGTCAAAATTTGTTGATGAGCGTGTCACTTTGTGTTCGTGGGACATATTTCTTTGCAGATCTTTGCTAGAATGTTAGAGTGCAGTAGGTTGTCTAAAAATTGATGACTTACATTGTTGAGTTTTGCCTTTGGCAGATACTTAACTTTTATGTTCCACAGATCTTTTGCTTGATCTGTAGTACGTGCTTTGCTGTTAATGTTTGATTTGACATAGATAGACTTACAGCGATAGCAGCTTTATACAATCTTGTTGGCATGACTTAGTTTTGGCGCCCTCATATGCAGCCCAAGCTTTTAATAAGCTCAAAGGTTGTTTAGTAGCTATTTGTTAAAACTGTTCTAGTCTGATCTTGTTAGTAACTCTCAAAATCAAAGGTCACGCTTACGTAGCCTGATCTTGGATTTGACGAGTAGGTGGCTAAATAGCCCATTGCACTGCTTTACTAGTTTCTATAGTGAATTAAGTAAAGTTCATCAGTACGTTGATGTTACTTTCATTTGCTCAAGTTATAGATACTTGAACATGAGCGAGCTAGCTATAGAAGTGCATGAGTAAGTAGTTTTCAATGAGCATATTTGTCTAAGGTATTCCGTATGAGGATAACTCCGAGCGACTCATGGACATGGTCCATTCAAAGCGTTGAGGGACAAGTGTATCTTGGTATCAACCTCTCGCTAGATAATGGACGTAGGTTCTTTTTTAGAACCAACTACCGTGTCGAAGCTCTAGCATCTTTCCCTGAGATTGGAGAGCCGTTTTGCATTTTAGACGGTCAGATGCTTAATGACTTTACTGCAGGTCTTAATGCTATTGGTGTCCCTGACGTCAGTGCTGTTGATGAAGTGTCTGCAAACATGGAGCTATCTTTGAATGCCGTAGCTGGTGCACGTTTTGTCGCACCTCCACGTAAAGCCATCATGTGTTCATTCTTACCTTACACAGGCAAAAGCTTCCAAATTAAGCGCGGCAGTGTTATCTCCATGTGCACAAGCAAGACTAAGGAGATTTACGACTTCATTGTGTTAGACGATCCCAACACTGTTAAGGATGACGTCTACCGTGTGATGTTCTGTAACCGCGAGTTCCTTATTGACGCACAGCACTCTGTTCAGGTGGGAGCCATCTTTAAGGTTCTCAGAGAGTTTATGTGCCCATATCGTCAGGTTGTAACCGATCAAGGCCGTAACTTAGCCTAGTTACTTATTACAACTCATAGCTTTGGCTCAGGCCAAGGCTGTGTAGATATGTATTGAAGCTAGCTATTCATTTTTAAGGCTGATTGGCCTTTTATACCTTTGTATATTTTTAGCTAAGCTCATTACCATCTTTAGTGCCAGTCAATCGACTGGTATGAATTCTTCAAGACCTCCTTTAACCTTTTATCTTTGCTTAAGGTGCAATGTTTGTTGCAGCTAGGGTAAGTTTTCCCTTAGCGTTTTTGCTCATGATGGTTTTTGGTTGGTCTTATATTGGCGCTGGATGTGAAGAGATTCCTTTCATATATACAACGCCGCATCGTAGATGAAGTGATTGAGATACACGCTCTCCTTCATCTATGAATTTAAAACAGTTTTTCAGGCATAGCTGCATCTATAGCAGTATCCGGATCGCGCCGCATTGAGATTAAAGAGCGGATTCGGCTGACAAAATTTGCATCTGTCGCCACGCCTTGAATGGCAGAGCTAAAGCCTTGAGATAGTTGTGTTGCTATCCGTTTATTAGCTAGCTATTGCTTAGCATGATAGAGCGGTATACAACTACATCATGGCCTGTAAATAGCATCTGTTTAGTCTATGCGTACTGAAAGCATCTATCTGTCAATGATTGTCAGATAACAACTAATTATGCCACTGCAGTATGTTTTTCACAGTGGACTTAGGTAGCAGTTACCTAAAAATCGTTGAGCAATTTACGTGGTCGTACATGTAAGAGGCTAGACCAAAGAAAGTGTACAGGTTAGCTCAGGTTGTATACCAACAAAGACCAGTTATAACAGTGCTCAAAATAAAGTAGGTTGTCACGATGCTGATATTTACAAGACTCATGGGCGTTTGAGCATGTCAGTTTGGTTGACTAGTAGGCAAGATAGGCATATAATTTACTGTTGAGCCTTTTTTCAGCCGATAGATTTTTTTGGGACGATTTGATGGATAACAATTCCGCAAGTACCGAGTTTAAGCAATTGATTGCCCGTGGTAAGGAGCAAGGCTACCTTACTATCGAAGAAATCAATGACCTGATCCCACCAGATATTATCTCTGGCGATCAGTTATCGGTCTTCATTCAGACCTTCATTGATATGGGCATCAATGTGTGTGAGACCCCACCAGATCCTGATGAGATTCTTTTAAATGAGAACTCACAGTCCGTGGAGTCTGATGACGTTGAGACCGTAGCATCTCAGCTCGATAGCAGTGTTGAAATCGGCCGTACCACTGACCCTGTACGTATGTACATGCGTGAAATGGGTAACGTATCACTGCTGACCCGTAAGGACGAAATCGAGATCTCTAAGCGTATTGAGCGCGGTACAAACAATGTGCAAAAGTGCATTGTTGAATACCCAATGGCTATGTTCGATCTCTTTGCTCGTTACGAAGAAGCTTGCGATCCTGAGACCGAGACTAGACTGTCCGATGTTATTGTTGGTTTCTCTGATCCTTATGTAGAAGAGGAAGATGACGTAACAAAGGAAGTTGAAGTTGAAGGTGATGAAAATGAGCAGATTGATGCTGAAATCCCTGATAACATCGATGACATTGAGTCTGATGCCGATGATTTAGAAGGCCTTGATCTTGATGAGAGCGATGACGGTGACGTTAAGAAAGCCTCCAAGAAAGGTCCTAAGAAGCGTACTAAGTCAGCCAAGAGTGCAGCTGTTGATCTCGATGATGACGAGGATGAGGATGCTGCTGATGATGCTGGCGGCTCAGGCAATGACTCTGGTCCAGATCCAGAGCTTGTAAAGCAGCGCTTTGCAGAACTACGTGTACAGTTTGATAAGGTTCAAGCTCTGCGCGTTAAGATGAATGCTGCTAAGGTTACTGCTGCAACTAAGCGTAAGTACGAAGAAGAGCTCAAGCGTTTAGTTGAGTTATTCTCTACTTTCCGTTTAGTTCCACAACAGCTTGAAGCACTGTTAAATCACATGCGTGACATGATGGATCGTGTTAAGACCCAGGATCGTCACATTCGTGAAATTGCAGTTAACCGTTGCGGTATGAAGATCGAAGACTTACGTACTCTGTACACTGAGTCTGAGATGGAAGCATCCATGGATTGGTACGAGAAGGCTATTCGTCCACGCCGTGCATATGCAACTCGCTTAAAAGAGTATCGTCCTCAGGTTGAAAAGTGCGTAGAGGCATTAGCAGATATTGAGGCAGAAGCCGGTATCTCTATTTACCGTCTGCGTGAGCTCTCCCGTCGCGTTATGATGGGCGACGCTATGGCTAAGAAAGCCAAGAAAGAAATGGTTGAGGCAAACTTACGTTTGGTTATTTCTATTGCTAAGAAGTACACCAATCGTGGTCTGCAGTTCCTCGACTTAATTCAGGAAGGTAACATCGGCCTGATGAAGGCAGTTGATAAGTTTGAATACCGCCGTGGTTATAAGTTCTCAACTTATGCTACTTGGTGGATTCGTCAGGCTATCACTCGTTCTATCGCTGATCAGGCACGTACCATCCGTATCCCTGTGCACATGATTGAGACTATTAACAAGCTCAATCGTATTTCTCGTCAGATGCTCCAGGAAAAGGGTCGTGAGCCTACCCCTGAAGAGCTGGCCTTTAAGATGGGCCTGCCTGAGGAGAAGATTCGCAAGGTAATGAAGATTGCTAAGGAACCTATCTCATTAGAGACTCCAGTTGGTGATGATGATGATTCGCATTTAGGAGATTTCATTGAGGATAGCTCAATTGCAATCCCAGCTGATGCAGCAACTGCCGAATCATTAAAGAACGCCATCAACGGTGTATTAGATGAGATGCCTCCAAGGGAAGCTCAAGTTCTGCGTATGCGTTTTGGTATCGGCATGACCTCTGACCACACCTTAGAAGAGGTAGGTCGTCAGTTTGGCGTTACCCGTGAGCGTATTCGTCAGATCGAAGCTAAGGCCTTACGTAAGCTGCGTCACCCATGCCGTTCAGCTGGCCTCAAGGGCTTCTTAGACTAAAAGTTTAGTCTCAAGATAATCACTAATCATTTCTGTTTCCATAAATCCCAGCACTACGCTGGGATTTTTTTTGACCGCTAAATGCATTTTGGCTGCAGCACTTGCCAGATGCTTGACGAGTACAAACAAAAACAGCGGCCTAGGCCGCTGTTTTTTAGAGATAGTAGCATTGGGCTACTACGAGTAATTAGTTGTACTCGTGATTGTGCTTAACAGGCTCTTCACCCTCATCAGGAGCAGGAAGATTTTGGATCTCTTCAATCTTCTTCCAAACTTCTTCTGGGTTGTGCTCCCATAAGATAGCGTGAATGCCGATCTTGTTAGCCATGTCAACGTTAGCCTGATTGTCATCGATGAAGATGCAGTCATCAGCCTTTAAGTGATAGCGCTCAAGCAGTGTATAGTAGATGCGCTTGTCAGGCTTGTTCATCTTCTCTTCGCCGGAGACTACGATGCCCTCGAAATCATCGAGGAAGCGGTAGTGACTAAAAGCAAATGGGAAAGTTTCAGCAGACCAGTTGGTCAGACCATAGGCCTTAAAGCGCTCATCTGCAAGCACACGCTTGAGCAGCTCAACGCCATCAGCATGCTCGCTCTTGAGCATCTTGACCCAACCTGTGTGGTACAGTTCAATTGCCTCAGCCCACTCAGGATACTTCTCTGAAAGTTCTTTTACACCCTCGGCAAAAGGCTTTCCAGCATCCATCTGAGCGTTCCACTCACTATTACAGATCTCAGAGAGGAATTTCTCCATCTTTGCGTCGTCATTAAAATAGTCGCGGAACAGGTAACGAGGATTCCAATCAAGCAGGACTCCGCCGAAATCAAAAATAATGTTGCTTCTGGTCACAGTTAGACTCCACTTAACAACAAACATTAACGTATTATCTAGCATAGCGCAGTGAGACTGTCTTTAAAACCTAAACCGTGATTCTTTCATCTCTTTTGACGGCAAGCTCACCTTTTTGCACAATTGCATTGTCTTTTTACCATGAATTGGCACAAAAACTCACATCAAGAATGCGCGTGTGCACTAAAACATAAGCACAAGCACGCTTTGTCTAAGTAAAATATCTACACACCATAGCGTCTCGCTTAAAGCTCTTCATCGTTCAATTTCAATAGCTCAGATATCTAAGTGCATAAGTCACTGCACCATACCTGCAGCAATAAAGTACCAGGTGCATTAGCTCCCGTCATACATGTATACAGCCATGCCTGGTGGTTAGATCATGCTCTATCTAGTGTGTCTTGCTGTGTTTTGCTTACCGCTCATGGGATTTTTTCATAATAAACACTGCTTTATTAACTCAAATGTGCACGCCTTTAATGCATGGCTATGTGGAGTTTGGTGCGAAATAATTGCTGAGGTATTGCGCAAATAGCGATAGATAAAGGGTTTATGGTTATGCATCAATATGGATGTGGGGTGTGCAATTTTGGGGCGATTTTGCGTTAGACGTTCTATGTAGTGTGGTTGTGCGTATGATTGACTCACACATAAGCCTACGAGGCAAAGAATATTAGACAGCAAAAGCGCAGTTGTTGTTTGCATCTTGTATAAGCGCACAACTAGTGGCAAGTAATGAGCTAAGTTTAGATGCTTATGCGCTACAGACCAAAGCGCAACGCTAGCTGTCATGATCAGCAATTACATCAGGTGGATTATAGATTATGGGTTACTCAATGTTTAAGCAAGCCATGTGCGCAGCCGCTATGTGCTCAGCTGTTTTTGCAACTTCTGCCGCATCTGCTGAGGATAAGCTCTTAGTAGGCACTGAGTCTTCTTATGCACCGTTCGAGTTTACCAATCAAGATGGCAAGCTCGTTGGCTTTGACATTGACCTTACCGAAGCTATTGCCAAAGAATTAGGTCTAGAGGTTGAGTGGATGCAGATGCCTTTTGATGGCCTCATTCCAGCAATGCTCACCGGACAAGTAGATATGGCTGCAGCTTCATTCACTATTACTGAAGAGCGCAAAAAGCGTATTAACTTCTCTGACCCTTACTACACCTCAGGTCTTACCTTTGTAATTCGTGCTGCAGATAAGGCTAAGTATCCTGATAACAAGTCACTTGCAGGCAAGAAGCTGTGTGCACAGCTTGGCTCTGTATCAGCTATGAAGGCTAAAGAGATCTCTCCTGATAACACCGTTACTTTCAATGACGCTTATGCAGCCTACTTAGAGCTTCATTCTGGTGGTTGTGAGGCTGTGCTTAACGACCGTCCCGTAAATCAGTACTACTTATCTACAGTTAAGAATCCAGAGCAATCTTATGAGATTGATGAGGTTATGGATGCTGAGGACATGGCTTTAGTGGTACCAAAGAACAATGAAGAGCTTTTAAAGAAGGTTAATAGCGCTTTAGCTACATTAAAGAGCAACGGTACTTTCCAAGCAATTCACGACAAATGGTTTAAGGCTGCTGACTCTCAAGCAGCTGCTGAGGCTAAGTAATTTAAGCCAAATATAAGCATCTAATTGCTGAAACTTGCCCCACTATCCATCCGATAAGATAGGTAGTGGGGCTTTGTCTTTAATGTAGCTCCAATAAAACTTCACATTGCAAATAGCACGCAATTACATATTGGCAGTAACATGCAAGTAAGTATTGGCAGGACATACAAGTTCAATTGCGCAGTAGCTGCTGACCATGGTTGCGAAAGTAGGGCGTTTTTAAGAGTCTGGTCGCTTTAAGAGCTGTTTACCTCCAATTTGCATGGGTTCAATAGCATGGTTTTTGACTACTATGTTAGAAACATTGTGCAATGATAGGCTTTTGTACTAGGTCACTTTTAGTGCATTAGTCTCTAAACTGTGAGAGAAAACACTTTTAAGCTGATTTTTAGGGTGACTACATGCAAAGTTGCAATGTTTTGTTGTATAAATAGATACCCCTCATGATGGGTATCCCCATCAGAGGTAGTAGTGGCTTATGCAGCCTTAGTTCTTAATGAACGCTACATTAGCTAATGCTAGATTAAGTTTTTGGTTAAGACTCAAGTATTGCAGGGTCTTTGCGATCGCAGGACGCAACTGAGTTAAATAGGAGTTAGTTATGTCTTTAAAGTTAAGCGGTGCGCTCAAAGCCTTAGCTTGTGCAACTGTTTTTACCTGTGCAGGCTTTAGTGCAAGCTCATATGCTGAGACCTTACGCGTTGGTACTGAGGCTACCTATGCACCATTCGAGTTCGCAGCAGAAGATGGTACTTTAACCGGTTTCGACGTTGAGCTAATCAAGGCAATTGCTCAGGAAGCTGGCTTTGATAATGTTGAAATTAGCAACATGCCATTCGACGGCTTAATTCCAGCCATTTTCACTGGCCAGATCGACACTGTTATTGCAGCTATGTCTATCACTCCAGAGCGTTCTAAGCGCGTTGCTTTTACTGAGCCTTACTACACCTCTGGTCTTTCTGCTCTGATTTTAGAGAGCAACAAGGATAAGTATCCTAATGTTAAGAGCCTCAAGGGTCAGGCCATTTGCGTTCAGATCGGTACTACTGGTGCTTTAAAAGCTGAAGAGCTAAGCCCAGGTAAGGTTAAGGCATTCAACACCCAGCCAGAAGCTTTTATGGAGTTAAAGGCAAAGGGCTGTGAGGGTGTAGTTAACGATCGTCCTATTAACCTCTACTTCCTCTCCAAGTCCAATGTTGCTGAAGGCGTTGCTGAGATTCCTGAGATCTTAACTGCTGAGAAGTACGGTATTGCTGTTAACAAGAACAACAAAGAGCTCTTAAACAAGCTCAATGCTGCTCTTAAGACTCTCCACGAGAACGGTAAGTACAACGAAATCTACCAGAAGTGGTTCAAGCTCTTACCTCACAACGAGTCATAATCGACTACAAAAGGTAACAAGCTAATAGAGCTTATACTTCACAAGAAAGCCTGGCATTTGCCAGGCTTTCTGCATTTTGGCCAAAGCAAAAATGCAGCTGCTGCCCATCATCAAAAAGCCAATGCCCAGCCTAGGCCACAAAGCCTTTGCCCGTCCCTGGCAATAATGCAGATGCTCAACCCTGACCATAATGCGCAAGCTCAGACAGTGCTCTCATGCCGAAGCGCAAAGCTTACAAGCACAGAATGCTACCTTATCTGAATATGGTGGGCTAGTTGGGTTAGCTGTGGTTAAAAGGGGCAGTTTGCATGGGCAAATAGTCCATATTAGGCAAAGAATTTGTGATTAAGCTCTAAACTAATAGCGATTGAAAGTGTTTTGAGTTACAATCTTGCGTTCTATGGGCAATGCATTTTAGCCCAGATGGATCAGAATACGGGGCTTCCCGCATTTATTAGTCGCGGCTCATTTTAGAGTCGTTCATGGTTGCATCCTAGTCTCATTGAGACTTGGGTCATCAGTCATAGTTTGAAGAGACTTTCTAACACATGTCGATACCGTTTGACTTCAGCTTGATTATTGACAGCTTGCCACTCCTTGGCATCGGTGCTTTAGTTACCATTGAGATCACTGCTATGTCAGTGTTCTTAGGTACCTGTATCGGTCTTTTTGTCGGTATTGCTGAGCTGGCACGTTATCCGTGGATCCGAATCCCTGCAAAGATCTACGTAGACTTTATTCGCGGCACTCCACTGCTCGTACAGATTTTCATCATCTACTTTGCACTTCCAATCATATTTGGAACCAGAATTGAGCCGTTTGTAGCTGCAGTTGCAGCCTGCTCCATTAACTCTGGTGCTTATGTAGCTGAAATCTTCCGTGCAGGTATTCAGTCCATTGACAAGGGTCAGATGGAAGCTGGTCGTTCTTTAGGTATGTCCTGGACTCAGACCATGCGTTACATCGTAATCCCTCAGGCTTTCCGTCGCACCATCCCTCAGCTTGGTAATGAGTTCATCGCCATGCTTAAGGACTCCTCATTAGTATCCGTTATCGGCTTCGAGGAGCTGACTAGAAAGGGTCAGTTAGTTATTGCATCCACATACGGCTCTCTTGAGATTTGGACTGCAGTTGCGATCATCTACCTGATTATGACCTTAACTATCACCCGCTTCGTGGCTTACCTCGAGAAGCGTTTCAATTAGTAATTTAGTCACAGCAAACAGCAGCGCATCATTTGCTTAGCGCTGCTAGCAAAACAAGCTTTAAAGCCAAAATTATGATGCAAACACTCGCCATCATAAGTTGCTCTAGCTTGTATATGTTGTGAACAGGTACTTAGAGATTTATTAGAGGCCAGCTATGATTAAGATTCGTGGTCTGAAAAAGAAGTACGGCAAGAACGAGATCCTCAAGGGTATCGATCTTGATGTAAACAAGAGCGAAGTAGTGGTTGTTATCGGCCCATCAGGCTCTGGTAAGAGTACTTTACTGCGTTGCGTTAACTACCTTGAGGTTCCAACTGACGGTGTTATCGCTATCGATGGCGAAGAGATTACTCGCAAGGTGGACATCAATACCATTCGTGCTGAAGTAGGTATGGTGTTCCAGCACTTCAACCTATTCCCTCACATGTCTGTTTTAGACAATATTACCCTTGCTCCAATCAAGGTTCGTGGTAAGAGTAAGGAAGAAGCTGAAAAGATTGCCTTAGAGCTTTTAGATAAGGTAGGTCTTAAGGATAAGGCTGCTTCATTCCCATCTCAGCTCTCTGGTGGTCAGCAGCAGCGTGTAGCTATTGCTCGTGCTTTAGCAATGCAGCCAAAGATCATGCTCTTTGATGAGCCAACCTCTGCACTTGACCCAGAAATGGTTAAGGAAGTACTCGAGGTTATGAAGCGCTTAGCTGAGTCAGGTATGACCATGATGGTTGTAACTCACGAAATGGGCTTTGCTCGTGAAGTAGCTGATCGCGTAATCTTCGTAGACGGTGGCAAGATCCTGGAGATGGGCCATCCAAACGAAGTATTCGAGCATCCAAAGGAGAAGCGTACTCAAGAGTTCTTAAACAAGATTCTCTAAGCGCAACTTACCATGCTTTAAAAAAAAGGCTCTCACCATCTAGGTCAGAGCCTTTTGTATTTTTAACGCCGGCAAAATAGAAAGAACTTCCCAAAGCCCAAATAACTAACAGCCTCAACCCAAAACCCATCCATCATAAAAATCACATCACTAAAACCATCATCATTTACACCTGATGGTCGCAAGTATCCGCAAAAAGCGCTTATCTATCGCAGCGGCGCAAGATTCTCCGCCCGTGCATCATTATTGTCAATAATCCCTTATAATTACGTGTGCTTTTCTTATTTAGCATCCGCACTTTATAGCTAGCAAGGCATGCAAAAACAACTGCATCTCATGCCAGACTATAATCACTATGCGAATCTATTAAGCAGCAAGGTCCATTAGCTTATTTGCCTACAGGGAGTTACCACATGTCCAATACAGATGAACTCAAGACTTCACAGCCACGAGACAATTGTGCATCCACTCCCGTAGCTAAAGCCAAATCTGCCCCAAAAGCACAGCCAACAGCTACTCCAAAAGCAGAGTCAAAAGCCGCGCCTAAGCGCAAAGCATCTGACGTTAAATCCACCCCAAAGGCAGCGCCAAAAGCCATAGCAGCTAAGACTGATCCAAAAGGCATAGCAGCCAAGGCTGCTTCAAAAGAAGCTTCAATAACAGCTCCAACAGTGGCTCAAAAAGCCGCCACTGCCAAGAAAGCTCCTAGTGCTGCAGATACAACAGCCACTGTTAGTGCAGCGACTGCAGCTCAAAAGACTCAATCACCTGCAGCTCCTGTTAAAGCCGATGCTAAGGTCGAGACTAAGGAAGAGGCTAAGACTGCAACAGCCACTGTCGCATCAGCTCCAAATACAGCTGAGCAAAACAAGGCTGAACTAAATGCCGAGGTAAAGACTGAGGTTAAGCATCAGAGCAAGGCATCAGATGCAGATAGCAATGCTAAAGCATCAGAAGATACAGCTCCTGCATCTGCTAATGCCGCCGAATCAGAAGCTGCTACCACCAATGCATCTGCAGCTTCAAGTGCTGCTAGCGATGATGCAGCAAAGGCAGAGTCGACTGCTAGTGCTGCCAAGGAAGCTGCCAGCGATCGCAGCAAGGCTCATGATCAAGCTAAAGCAAAGGCTAAGAGCGGTGGTAAGAAGGTTATGGGCTCAGGCGGTGAAGAGGATGTGGAGCACGCTGGTTTCGATCCAGATCAGTGGCAACAGCTTCTGGATGTAAAGTACTGGCCATCATGGTTTGCGCTAGGTATTTTGGCTGTACTTGCTTATGTGCCAAATCGCATTCGTGACTTATTTGCCATCTTGATTGCTTATCCACTGTCTCTTATTAATATCCGCTTTAAGAAGGTGGTATTTGCTAATTTACGTACTGCATTTCCAGAGAAGTCAGAAAGCGATTACAAGCAACTTTACCGCAAGCTTTTAACTCACGCCATCATTACTGGATTTGCCTTTGGTGAAGGTGTTTTCCTGCCACGCTTTATGGTTGAGCGTAGCTGGATTGTGAAAAATCCTGAAGTTCTCAAAGCGGCTTTAGACGATAAGCGCCCAATCATTTTCTGTGTACCACATACCTTCTCATTAGATCGCGGTGGTCTGTATTTAACAGCCAATCGCCATCCAATGTTTGGTGTAGCCAATGATCAATCTAACCCTGTGTTCAACTGGTTTATGAACTATCAGCGCGTGATTTATGGCGGTACTATGCATACCCGTGCTGCAGGCTTTAGATCAATTTTAAAGGCTCTCAAGCAAGGTCGTCATTGCTACTTCCTGTGCGATGAGGACTTAGGCGATGATGTACCAAATGTCTTTACCGACTTTTATGGTGTGCCAAAGGCTATGGTAGACACTCTGCCAAAGATGGCCCGTCTTACCAAGTCTCAGGTAGTAGTTTTAACCATTACTTACAGCATTTCCAAAGCACGCTATGAGCTTGAGTTTACCCGTTTAGATGATTTCCCATCTAACGATGTTGTAGCCGACTTAAACCGTGTAAATAAGGTCTTTGAACAGCACTTAAGTGGCCATATTGAGCAGTATATGTGGTTCTTACGCTTGTTTAAGACTCGTCCTGATTTACGTTACTTTACTGACTGCTATGCTGATTGTCATGGCACTAAGGACGCTAATAGTATCAAGGTTGACTACTATCACCGTCGTGTTCCTCTATTTGATCCTCAGATAGTATGGGATGGTTACGTACCTCCAAAAGACTATAGCGAGATTGCTGCTAAGTTAAAGGCTGAAGAAGAAGCCCAAAAGGCCAAAAAAGCCTAACACTCTTAGACACATACATCTAAAGGCTTTAGCTCCACGCTAAGGCCTTTTGTCTATATAAGAGCCTAAAACCACCGCCTGCTATGAAATAGGCCAAAAGCCAGCCAGTGAACCAGCCAGCCAGCAAGCTAGTAGGCAATGCCCAAAAGGCATGTTTGTAGCTAAGTGGCCAAAAGCCAGCCAGCAAGCAAGCAATGGGCTATTAGTCAGTAGATCACTTTGATCGTACTTATGCTCGACTCATTTGATGCTCAAAAAGCAAGATCTAAATAAAATGTCGGCTATGCTTTAAAGCCTGTTATGCCGATAGAGCTCAAGAGCTTACTGGTAGCAGTGGTGAGTGCAGTTCTGTGCAAATGCTGCAGGACTGATGTGCGTAGCAAGTGCTGGCGTCTCTGGCCGTTGTTTAGGTTTGTTCTACGGCGTGGACGTGCCTATGTGGGAGTGCTTGGTTTTAGCGTGATGCATAAGCGCTAGTAAGTGGGGATGGCCATAATGTTTGGCCAGATGAGTTGATTGCGCTGCAATAAGCTGATGGGCTGATAGGCTGATGCGAGATGATCGAGTTGGGTTTACGCTTTTAGTTATTGCTGGGCAGTAACCTTGGTGTTTTCATCGCGCTTGACCGCATCTTGCAAGTGCTGACGGGCAAGCTGTTGCTGCTTGTAGAAAGTAGCAGCATCGGTTTGCTCTTTTACCTTGGTAGTGAACTTAGTGATATTGTGCTTAAGTGCGTAGGCAGACATGCCAGGCTGCTTTAGTCTGCCGGTTTGGGCCTTAGGAGCATTGCTTGGCTCCTTAGGCATGGCACTATTTCCAATCTGAATTGGGTCGCCTAAGAAAGTAGGCTGAGTGTTCCAAAAGTAGATATCGAAGATGCACTTAATTCTGGCAAAGAACTCTCTTACATAAACGCTGTAGTGAGAGAGGATAGACTTTGGATCAGATGCATTAAAGGCAATTGCTTCCATACCTAAGTTCTTAGCAATGAACAGAGCACGCTCGTTGTGGAACTCTTGAGAGATGATGGTGACACTCTTGAGCATAAAGACCTTGTTGGCACGCGCTACTGAATCAATAGTAGAGAATCCAGCATAGTCAGAGACGATGCGATCTTTAGGAACGCCAGCCTTGATTAAGGCATTAGTCATCTGACGTGGCTCATTGTAAGAGATGTGCTGATTGTCACCAGAGACCAAAACATAATCGATCTTACCTTTACGGTAGAGCATAGCTGCTGCACGAATACGATTGGTGAAGAATGGGTTTGGATTACCATCTGACATCTTAGAGGATGTGCCGAGCAATAAGCCTACCTCATTATGAGGAATGTTATTGAGCGAATCGTAAGTGTCAAAAGCGCTAGCAGAGATTCTGAATAAGGCTAAGACAACAAAGATCAAGAAGCTGAGTAAGCAGATAAGCGAAATGTAGCTAAGTGCTCGGATGAAGTTTCCGAACTCGCTATCAAAGCCATTGCCATCAGAGGAGCGCTTTCTCTTTTTCACGTGTCCAACCTTTTAATGATGCTCTGCTATGTGCATAAGCATTGCTTAAATTATGAGAAATAAAGCCTTTGCTTAGGCCAATGTCTGCCTAGTGTAGCATGTTTGTGCTGATAGGCTGCGCTTATTGTTATCCTGCACAACAACCGCGCTTAACTTCGATACAAATATGCAAGATATTTACACTTTGCAGCGGTTTTGCATGACTTATATGCATGTTGCATCCGTATTAGCATGGCATGGATGCATAATGCATCACTATTAGCAGGCTTTTATGCAAGAAGTCGCTTTGCAAGGCAACGCTGCGGTGTGTTATAGACTCTGCAGCGCTGTTGCAGAGTAAGTGCGCATTGTGCTGCACTGCTGCCGTGAGGCAGCATATTGCTCTTTGTGTGCAGTCGTGTGCTTTTAGAGCAGGTGCTTTACAAATTCGTACTTAGGCAGTTTGTCGTAGAGCATTTCGATCTCTTCGGCGCTGTTAAAGCGTACGCGCACGGTATAGGAAACGTACTTGCCATTAGCCGAGTTGCGTGAATCAATCACGCCATCAACTGAGGTGCACTCAGGTATGAGCTCATTTAAGATATCAACAAGCTTGATTGGCTGTGAATCTTCGTTATTCACGATGATGCGCATGTGCTGATCACATGGGAACTCAAGTAACTCTTTAAACTTGTACTGAGCCATAATTTTACCTACAAAAACATGGCAGCCCAAAGGCTGCCTTAATGAATCTAAGTAATAAAACCACTGTAGCTACAAAAGCTGTTGTGCTTTTAAGCCTTGCCTTGCTTAAGCCTCGCCTTGTTTAGGCCTTGTATCGCATAGGCCTGTCGCTACGTAAGCGATTTTTGCTTAAGGCGGTGTTGCTAAAGCTTTTGGCTGTATAAGTCGCTGTTGCTTAGGCTTGTGGCTGTATAAGCCTGCTTGTGTTGCTGATGCAAGGCTTTAGTTATGATGGCTGTTACTTGCCAAAGGCCATCATAATGCGATCCCATATACGGGATAAGAAGCCGCCTTCGCGAACATCTTCAGCTGCAACTAATGGGTACTGAGCTAAGATCTTATCGTTGAGCTTAAAGTCGATGGTACCAAGCTGAGTGCCAGCCTTAATTGGGGCCTCAAAGGTAGCCTGATTTAAAGCATAAGAGATCTTGATACTCTGCTGAGCGCCACGTGGGATCATGATGTTAACTGGGGAGTTAATCGCTAAGTTAACAGTGTCACGATCGCCTAAACGTACAGGACGGTTTAAGAGGATCTTACCCTGCTCAAATGGCTGATAGGACTCAAAGTAGCGGAAGCCATAAGAAAGCATCTGCTTTGAGAAAGAGGCACGATCAGATTCACTCTTAGCACCAATGACAGTGCCGATAAGACGCATATTGCCCTGAACTGATGAGGATACTAAGTTGTAGCCTACAGCAGAGAGGTGACCAGTCTTGATGCCGTCTACATTTAAAGTCTTATCCCATAACAGACGGTTACGGTTAGTCTGCTTAATGCCGTTGAAGGTAAATGACTTTTCAGAGTAGAGCTTATACTCCTCAGGTAAGTCACGAATTAAGGCACGGCCTAAGATAGACATGTCATAAGCAGTAGAGTAGTTCTGCTCATCAAATAAACCGTGAACGTTGGCAAAGTGAGTGTTGTTCAGACCTAATTGCTTAGCATAGGTATTCATAACACTGACGAAGCCTTCTTCAGAGCCAGCGAGCACAATAGCTAAAGCTACGCATGCATCGTTACCAGACTGAATCACAATACCCTTGTTAAGATCGCTAACCTTAACCTTCTTGCCTACCTCGATGAACATCTTGGAGGAGTCAGAGTACTTGTCTAAAGCAGCCCATGCGCTCTCAGGGATGGTTACATAGCTCTCAGGATCAAGACGACCAGCCTTGATCTCCATACCAATAACATAAGATGTCATCATCTTAGTTAAAGATGCTGGCCAAATACGCTTGTGCTGATCGCGCTCAAAGAGTACCTGACCAGTGGCATAGTCCATTAATACCCATGACTCAGCATTAAAGGTTGGAGCCTCAGGAATAACGATTGGAGCAGCTGGAGCAGGGCTTGGTCCATTGGCAGTTGGAATAGCTGCAGGGGCTGCTGACTGTTGGGCACGAACAGCGGCAAATGGATCTGGGATCTGCTCGGCAAAAGAATTTGGGGCGATAAAGAAAGTGCCTAATGCAAACACTAGAGCATATTGCAGTTTCTTAAAGCCCTTACGGCTAAAAGTCGTAAGTTTGTGTCCGTTGCTGTGATCCATGCTTCCTCCGAAAAAATCAAACTGCCATATGCAGTTTAGCAATCTTGATAGCTACTTTAGCTTTGTAGCACACAGTGCAGGAAACTCTAGGCTAGAAGTCATTTCTTGCCGTAAAACTACCTGCACTGCAAACTAAAAGCGCACCTTAAGAGTCAAGCTCTTAACAAAACAAAACGATCTAAACCATGCACTCATTTCTAAGGCTAAGATCATTGCATTGCAATTTATGCTTGGCAATAGCTTTGTCAAGAAAGCTATTTTAGTGATCTCTTAAGGCACATCAAGGTCAGCGACAGGATCGCTGACCTTGCAAAGTTTGGATAATTATCCAAGGTTTAACTGCACCAAAGTGCAGCTAAGGTTGATTAAATTTCTAGCACGTAATCTTAGAGGTGCTTAATGAAGGCATCAGGGTAGCCTAATTGCTTCATGTACTCTAAGGTAGTGTGCAGATCGCTATTAGAGAGCGGTCCAACACGTACGCGGAAGAGGTTTTCCTCTTGCATAATGACTACAGGAAGAGGAGTTTGAGCTCTTAACTTAGCCTGTAGCTTAGATGCACCTGCTTGAGTTGAGGAGCTAAAGACCTGTACATAGCTGGTACCAGGAATAGCTGGGGTAATCTTGAACTCATCAGTAGACTGCACAGTAGTGGTTTGTACGGTTGTACTCTGAGTTACAACTGCAGCTGGTGGTGCTGCGTAATCTACGGTGTAGTTGGTAGTGCTGTTAGTATCAGCTACAGCACGTGGAGCAGGAGCTGCGCGTCCTTTTTTGTCATCATCGCCTAATGTATTTTCGATGATCTTGCCTGCTACATAGATGCCTGCGCCAATAGCTGCTGCAGTACCTGACTTAGGAGGCTTTGATACAGATGAGCCATTGCCAAAGACGCCATTTAACACACCAGCGATGACCTGACCGCCAACGCCTTGGGTCTTATCTGAAACATTGGAGCTACCACGTACATTGATAAGCTCAAGCTTAACCTTGGCCGTACCCTTGCGGGTCATATCAATAGCTTTAGCCGCACCTTCAGATAAGTCAATAATACGAGAGCCGTGGAATGGGCCGCGATCGTTAACACGCACGATTACGGCTTTGCCATTTTCAAGGTTGGTTACCTTTAAATAAGATGGTAAAGGTAAGTTCTTGTGAGCTGCAGTAAAGCCGCGCTGATCATAGCGCTCACCATTAGAGGTGTTATTACCGTGGAAGCCTGGACCATACCAAGATGCAGTACCAACTTCCTGATAAGAACTGCAGCCTGTCCATACCATATAGTTTTGGCCTAAGACTTTGTAGTCTTTGTTACCGCCACGAGAAACAGGCTCGTACTTTGGCTTAGCGCCAGGTACACCCTTGACGATGACTTTTTCTGACTGTGGGTATGGCTTGGTCTTGTTTGGACCAGTACCGTAGGTATAGCCATCACCTGCCTTAGAGCCATGGGTGGTAGTAACTACATCATCTAAGCTAGATGCGCAACCGTTGAGTAACAGCGCACTACAACCAAAAGCAGCCACTAAGATGAGACTGCTGAATTTGAGCTTGTTAGCCTTCATAAACTATATAGATTTTAAGATTGAATGAAAAAACTGTTGAACCCGCTAAAGTAAATCTAAATCCACTGCCTTAAAGCATCTTAAGCATGCATATGCATACTTGCTGCAGCTTGCACCAGAGTCACTAGATAACTCTTATTGCCAAGATCATAGCTTTGCCCTTACTTGCTCATATGAGCCTAAAAGCGAAGTGGCCTTTTACTGCTCATATGAGCCACAACGCAGAGCATAAAGAGAGGAGCTCTTTTTATTTAAGCTAGCAAGGCCATGATCTCGTACTTATCTTGGCAAGGCTATGAGTGTTAGTTCATTTGGGCAAGGCCATGAGTGATAGCCTGTTGTGGCCTTGCCTGTAGCAACGAAGCTACTAAGCGGGTTGTGTAAATTGGTCCTTACTGGGTCTTGCCCTTAACTGGAACGTAAGTGCCCTGGTTTAACTTGGCCTGACGATAGCCCTGAGCAATAGCCTCAGAGAGCTCGAAGACGGCACGAGCATAAAGTGGGCTCTTGTTATAGCGAGTAATGGTGTAGAAGTTTGACAGAGCAACTTGGTAGTCATACTTACCACCCTCAAGCTCGAATGCGTACAGACGAACCTTTTGATCAGAGGTGAGTGCCACCTTGGTGGTGATACCAGCAGCAGTTAACTCATTTGGAGTTAAATCCCACTCCTTTTTAACTAACTTATCTAAAGTAGCCTTGGAAACGCCCTGACCTTTAACACCCTTTAAGTGCACTGGATACATAACAGCAGCGCCAGTAGTCCAGCCATGACCTCTAAAGTAGTTAGCTACAGAGCCGATAGCATCAGAGCTGTTGTTAAAGAGGTTAACGTGCTGATCACCATCAAAGTCGATGGCAAAGTTTAAGTATGAGCTTGGCATGAACTGACCCATACCCATAGCGCCAGCGTATGATCCCTTGATGTCAGTTAAGTTCCAGCCTTCACGCTGAGCAAGCTTTACGTAGTTGGCAAACTCTTTTGAAAAGTAAGCCTGACGAGCTGGGTAGTGGAAACCTAAGGTATAGAGTGCATCTAATACCTTCCAAGTGCCCATAGAAGAACCATAGAAGGTCTCAACACCGATAATGGCACAGATGATCTCTGGAGCTACACCGATCTCATTACGAGCACGCATAAGCTCTTGCTCGTGCTTTAAGTAGAACTCAACACCGCCTTGAATGCGCTTATCTGTCATAAAGAGCTTGCGGTACATATACCATGGCTTGCCCTCATAAGGACGATTCATGGCATCGATGATCTTCTGCTGATACGTAGCTGCAGTGATAGCTTGATTTAAAGCACTGCGCTCAACACCTGCATACTTAGCAAGTTCGTCTAGATTTACATCAGCTGCTTGAGCTGAAGCAGAGATGGTAAAGGTAGCACTAGTTAAGGCTAATGCACTGGCAGTTACGAAAAGAGAGGACTTGATTTGCTTAAACATTGCGATGGGCTCTGTCAGTCAGATAAGAGGCCGTATCAGAAAGGCTACAAAGGGCCAATCTGCCATATAAAATCACCTCTGATCTTGAGCTTAAAACTCTCACAACATCAGAGGAATTGCATCTAGGACAAGTTTGTCCGAAATCCAATAGAATAGCACAAGTATGTGCTTTTATTAAGATCTTAAGATCGAAAGCAGCGCGATTTGACTTGCAAAGATCAGAGAGTTTTACAAGATCTCAAACTATCGTAGTTATCTTGCTTGTCAGTCCCAATTTAATTGAGTTTTTCGGCCTCACAAGTATGCCTGCAAAAACTTAGTTTAAGCTTAGTTTTGCTAAGATTAATACAAGTTTTTTTTTTAACCCAAGCCCCGTCCAAAAAACATGATCTTGCCATATGACAGCCATGATCTTTCTTAGTGTCTGTCAGGTCACCACGATCTGTAAGTAATGATCTCAACTACCTAAGATCTTAAGATCTCCACAACTCTGCAAAAAGATCATAGCCCACTCCAATACAATGCCTCAAACTAAGTAAAGATCACAGAGCGCCTTCTTCCTCGTCTTGCGTGCATACTGCTTGCCCGTCATCATGAGATCTTAGCTTTTTGAGTAGACCTCTTGCTTGCCATCATGACATCTTAGCTTTACGAGCGGAGCCTCTTAGCCATGTCCTTAAGATCTTAAAGGATTGGCAATATGCTGCGCTCTGCTAAAGGCATATGAGCAGGGAAAAACATCAAGATCTTGGGATGGCAGCAAGCTTAAGGCTGCTGCCAAGTAATGCTGCGATCTTATTTCATGATCTTGGCACGATCGTGAGCGTGGAGATCAGCTGCTTACGAGTGGTTGATGATCGCTTTTTTAGTTACGCGACGAGAAGTAGGTTTGTTTCTTGTGCGTGTGGATCGACATGATGATGCCGAAGGTAACGGCCAGAATAATCATCGAGGTTCCTCCATAACTTACCATTGGTAGAGGAACGCCTACTACTGGCAGAATACCGCTCACCATACCGATATTAATGAAAATATAGAACGGCAATGTGAAGGTATAAGTACCAGCTAAGATACGATCAAAGTTGCTACGAGCATTAAGAGTGATATAGACACAGCGAGAGATGATGAATAAGTAAATGCTCATCAAAATAAGGAAGCCGATAAGACCGGTTTCTTCAGCAAGAACTGCAAAGATAAAGTCGGTATGCGGCTCAGGGAGGAAGTCTAGCTGCGATTGTGAACCTTGTAGCCAGCCCTTGCCGTAGATGCCGCCTGATCCAATAGCGATCTTGGACTGAATAATGTGGTAACCAGCGCCTAGTGGATCCGATTCAGGATCAATTAAAGTGAGCACACGTTGCTTTTGGTAATCATGGAGAACATAGTTCCACATAATCGGGATCGCCACGCCTACCAGACCAATACCAGCTGCAATCCACCAGAAACTGAGGCCAGCTAGGAAAATAGCAATTACACCTGATACCGCTACTAAGATACCGGTACCAAGATCAGGCTGCAGCACGATGAGAATAGTTGGAGCGCCTACTAATAAGAAAGCCAAAATAATGTTGGTGTTCTTTGGTGGCAGGGAGTCACGGGCTAAGAACGCAGCAATAGTTAAAGGCATGGTGAGCTTTAAAAACTCGGAAGGCTGCAGACGCATAAAGCCGATATTTAACCAACGCTGTGCACCTTTAGAGATGTCGCCAAAGAGCTCCACTAACACTAGCATGATCAAGCTAAAGATATACAAGTACAAAGCACCTTTAGCTAGGTACTTTGGTGGGATCTGAGCAAAGAGGATCATGGCTGCAAAAGCTGCAGAAGTACGGACTACCTGACGCTCAAGCATATCGATATGCTGACCAGAAGCTGAGTACAGCACAAAGAGCGACAAGGCTAAACACATGAATAAACCTGAGAGCAATGGCAGGTCGATATGCCAACGCTGTAGCAGTGACAAGTTACCGTTGTCATCAGGCATTTCTAAGTTAGAGTTTTCTGATTTTGCCATCTTTGCTCTCACATGTGTTGCAAGTTACAAGCTCTTGCAGCATCAGTCTTATAGCTAAAAATTCTTTTTAACGCCAAACCATCAACCATGCCGCCATTGTACTTGGCTAAGCCGCCCACTTTACCAATGGTTTTGGCATGGAAGTGTTGGGGCAAGGGTTCTTAGTTAGGTGTGTCTTGAGTGTTCTTAGCGGACTTCAACCGTGCCGCCCATACCAAACTTCATGGTCTTAGGCTTTGAGCTGCCCATGTAGCCATTTGGATAAAGCTCAAAGTAGCGATCCATGAGCTTACGGACTACCGGAGCACCAACTGAAGAACCGCCACCGGCGTTCTCAAGAATGATACCAACTAAAATTCGTGGTCGATGATATGGGGCAAAAGCAACGAACAGCGCATTATCACGGTGCTCGGCTTTAAGCGCATCGGCGTTGTATTTTTCACCTTGCTTAATGGCCACCACCTGAGCAGTACCTGACTTACCTGCAGCCTTGTATTTAGTTCCTGCAAAGGCACGACGACCAGTACCTTCTGGGCCATTAACCACGAGGTACATGCCAGCGCGGCCTACATCGAAATAACTCTTGTCTTTGACCTTGAAGTAAGTGCTATTGAGCGGATCTTTAAAGGTCTGCTCGATCTTCATCGATTTAGGATCGACGATATCTTTCATCAAGTGTGGGGTAACAAAACGACCATGATTTGCCAGTACAGCATGAGCTTTCACAAGCTGAATCAAGGTAGTTGTCCAATATCCCTGACCAATACCAATAGGTACTGTATCACCTAGGTGCCATGGCTGTTTAAAGCGACGCTGTTTCCATTCAGCAGAAGGATTTACGCCTAAGGATTCTTCGGAGATATCCACTCCTGAGATCTTGCCAAAGCCAAATTGATCAAGATACTTGTTAATAGTACCGATACCAGCACGGTGCGCTAAATCGTAGAAGTAAGTATCTGCAGATACTTCAATTGCACGATAAGCATCTAACCAACCATGGCCCCAGGCACGCCAGTCACGGAAGCGGTGAGTAGAACCTGGCAGCATAAATGCCGGTTGACCAAAGAATGAAGAAGTTGGGGTAATGAGATTCTCATTTAAGCCCATAACGGTCAGAAGTGGCTTAATAGTCGATGCCGGAGAATAACCACCTTGGGTCACACGATTAATGAGTGGTCGTCCAGGGTTGTTAAGCAGCTGATTGAACTCCTTTTGACGAATGCCTCTAACAAAGAGGTTTGGGTCATAAGATGGATTGGAGTAAAAAGCTAAGATACCGCCAGTAGCAGGCTCAATTGCAACAATAGCACCCTTGTGATCGCCAAGTAATTCTTGGGCATAGTACTGCAGACGTATATCTAAAGTTAAGGTGATATCACGGCCATGAATTGGCGGATTGTACTTTAAGGTACGCAGAATCTGGCCGTGGCTGTTAACCTCAACCTCACGTGAACCAGTGATGCCATGCAGCTCGTCTTCATAGAACTTTTCAATACCGAGCTTACCAATAGCCTGTGTACCTTCGTAGTTATCAATCTTGCCTTGCTCAGTAAGATTGTCTACGTCGGTGGTGTTAATTCGAGATACATAACCGATGGCATGAGTGGTTGTGGTATCAAATGGGTAGTAGCGCTTTAAGTTAGAAGCGATCTGTACGTTTGGATAGCGATGGCGATTAACTGAGAACAGGGCGATCTGTTCTTCGTTAAGCTGATCGGCAATTTCTACACCGGAAAAACGCAGACGTGTGCGGGACTGACTTAAGATAGTTTTGATGTCAGACTCAGCTAAGTTTAAGGTTAAGAGCTTATCTAAGGCCTCAACTGTTTCTCGGGTGTCGATATTTTTATTTGGGAAAATGACTAAGTGGAAAACAGGGCGGTTTTCAGCTAAAACAACGTGGTTGCGATCGTAGATAATACCGCGCTGTGGTACTACTGGCAGTACACGAATACGGTTTACGTTAGAGCGAGTTTGATAGTCATCATAAGAGAGCACCTGCAGGTAGTACAGGTTGCCAAATAAGATCGCAAAGCAGACAAAGACAACGCAGCAGCCAATGAACACGCGCAGACGGAAAATGCGATTCTCCTGCTCGACATTTTTTACTTTAATGGCCGAGTTCTGCTTGAGCTTGCGTTTCTTATCTTTCTTATTGAATAGAGCACGCTCTTTCTCTTTGCGTTTTTTGGAAAACACAGACTACTTCCTAACACTCTTCCTGAACGCAGGACTCAAACATACTACAGCCAAAGCTATAGCAACCACAAAAGTTGCACCATGCTAAGAGCCACAAGAGGCATCTAAACTAAGCGCAATCACTAGATATTGCACTAGAGCATCTCGCATCATGCTCAAATTATCTCTAGTGACTAACTTGTGCTGCCACCAATCATGTGCGCAAGTTATCGCTGCACCTCATGCAAATGCCACTAAGCAACAGCTAGTAACCAAATGCCACTAAGCTAATGTCAGCTGCCAAAGGCATCACGCAAATGCCGTCAGGCAACGGCCTTTAGCAAAATGTATTTAGCTAACAGCCATCAACACACTAAGTTGCGATTGAACTAATGTAAGCCAATCTAAGCTTATGGGCATAGAAAATGGCATAGCTTAGTTAAAGCAAGTGGCTATAACTTTACTCGCGGTGATATGGCATACCAGCATCAATGCTATAGGCACGATACAGTGCCTCTGCAATTACTACGCGTACCATTGGGTGAGGCATAGTAAGCTTAGATAGAGACATGGTCTCGTTAGCTTTGCTTAAAACCTCTTGAGTAAGGCCCTCTGGACCACCAATGATGATGACAACATCACAGCCCATTTGCTGATAGTCATGAACCTTAGAGGCTAGCTCCATCGAGGTAAACTGCTTGCCATGCTCATCAAGAGCAATGATGTGGGCGCGTTTTGGTAAAGCCTCTAAGATGGCCTTGGCCTCAATTTCCTTAGCCTTGCCGGAGGTTGACTTACTCACGCGGCGTACTGGCTCAATTTCTTGGAGCACTAACTGCATATGAGGAGGCATACGCTTTTGGTACTCGGTAAAACCAGTAGTCACCCACTGTGGCATCTTAGTGCCAACAGCTAACAGTATAAACTTCACGTCCCACCCCAAACAGGCATTGTATATAGTATTGCAGCCAAGATAGCTTCACTAACCTAAGTGTACGTGAAGCTATGAGCATCAGTCTTAATCAAAAAGGATTAAGGCTTTAAGCTAAAGTAGGCTTAGGCCTCAGACTCAGAAAGACCAGCAGCCATGGACTGATAGAGGTTTTCAAGCTGATAGCGCTCACGCTCAGACTCTTGCATGACGTGAACCATTACTACACCAACGTCAGCAATAACCCACTTACCCTCTTGCTCACCAGAAAGAGAAACGCCATGAATGTCGTGCTTAGCAAGGTGCTCAACTAAACGATCGGCAACAGCGCAGACGTGACGGTTAGAAGTACCGGTGGCAATAACCATTACATCGGTAATTGAGCAGTGCTCACGTACGTCAATTGAAACCATTTCCTGGGCCTTAGAAGAGTCTAATGAGGCCATAACGAGATCTAAAATCTCTTCGGTGGTGTAATCTTTTGAACTGATCAAGAGAGTTTCTTCCCAAAAATCTTATACAAGCTCTGTGCAATGCTTTTAACTAAGCAGTCAGTAGATGCATGAGTACATCATCGTCGATGTATGTTTGCATCAATGGTAATGGCACACAGAAAGCGAAAATAAGCAAAATGTCTTCGCGCTAACATCTATGTTAAAGCCATATTTAATAAAGTTAGTCTCAAAGCAAAGCTGAAACGATAACTTATACAAAAGCCAAACGGCTTTTGCAAGCGTTTTTTGATTTGTATGACGAAATTAGTCAGCAAGTAGTCTGCAGTTTATGTAATTAGACATCTTAAGTGCGTTTTGGTTTCACCACAGAGGCAAAAAATCTTAGCAAAACCCAAAGCAACAATCAGCGCAAATACTAAAGGCCCAATTCATCCTAGCCATCACCATAAGCTGATCTTCAAGAAAGATATTAGCTAGATAGATTATTAGAGCGCACAGCTACTACGCCATTCTTTTAGAAGCCTTAGCTGTACCTGCCAAGCCTAGCACTGACTATGTTTTGCAAATACAAACTTGCTAATTCTTTCCTAACATAGCAAGGCTAGAGTGGTGGTAGAGAGTTTAGTTATGAGGATTTCAAATGAATACTAAATTGATATCACTGCTCAGCGCCTTATTTCTAGCCACTGTGCTCAGTGCTTGCAGCTCTAATGCAGATAATGTTGTCAATGAGCAAGAGGCTTCTCAAGCAGATGAAAAGTCAGGCTCAACTTCAACATGGGAAGAAACCTATGTGAATGATGTCTACCCAGATATCTCATAGCAATCACGCTGCTCAGCCGCTTGCGACACGCTGCAGCCTAGTTGCAGAGCGTGTTTGTGGACAGCTGGTTGCAGCAGCCTAGAGGGAGCTGCTGCTGGTTGCAGCGCGTATTTTGTGGGCTGGTAGCTGCAGCTTAGTTGGGGCTGCAGCTGTTATTGATGGCTGTGTTTGAGTTAGAAGTAGAAATGCTTGAAAACGCCTACTTGCAGGCGGTCACACAGGGCAGTTAAGAACTCAGCTGAGTTTGATGGGAGACGCAGACCAGTTTCGTTCATGAGGCAAGAGGTCTCGCCCTTAGCATCCTTAAGCTCGGATTGATGAGTTAAGAAAGCTGAAACGTACTTAAAGGCTGCATAGAGGTTTTGAGCAAACTCGCTGTCCTTAAGTTTTGGATCCATGATGCTCTCAGACTCATTCCAATCTACCTCAGGAAGATTGTCGTCACGTTCAAGAATAGTAAGTGGCTCATCATCTTCATTAGAGATCATGAAATAGCCCATCTCACGGACTAAATCACAAATAGCCTTGTCCTCATCTAAGGTGAAGGTGACGCTATTGTTAAGCCATGATCCGTCATAGCAAAATGAGATTGCAATTTCGTCTAAGAAGACATTTTTGTCGGTGGTGTTGGTGCTAACTAAGCTTGGAGCAAAGCTATCGTCCTTTGGCTTATTGTAAGACAGACGGCCAATCATCAGACCACTTAAACGACCGCACTCAGGGCATTCGCTAAGATCAAAGACTAAGTTCCAAGCAGGCATCTTGTAAAAGAGATCGCAGGTGTTTAATAACACGGGATCGCCGTGATCTTTAGCTTTTACATGGATGATCTCGCGGTTTAATGCGAGTGACTGATAGAGCATTGGAGTGGTCAGAGCGCCAGTAAGATCATCGTGATCGGCGCTTTGTACATTAAAGAATGACTCTGACATGCCCTTGCCATCCATGTTCAAGAGAGCCTTAGCCACCTTGTACATATCAGCATAGACACTGTGAGTGGTGCTTAAGGTTGAGGTGCCTTTGTAATTGCTTAAGATGGCATTGATGATCTTGTTAGCCTCTAAAGCTGCACCAGAGAGCTCGGCACTATCTTTATTTGCACCACCTTTTGCGCTAGCAGAGCCCTCTTTATCTGCATGGCTCTTGCCTTTACCACCTTTGTTGCCGCCTTTGTTAGCTTGCTGAGCTTTGTTTTGCATATGCTCAACGTGCAGACGGAATAGGTTGTGGAAATCTGAAGTAGCCTCATCATCCATTGCAAGGTCTTCAAAATAGTCTGCAGCGGCGCAGATGAGGTTAGTTAAAAAGGCCTGCTCGTTCTCAGTCATAAAATTTTACGCGCACTCATTAATACAAGCAGGCAGTGGTGGCATATGTGATCACCACAGTGCAAGCTGCATTAAATGACGCGTCCTCCAAAATATATGTTAACGATGGACAAGATGAGACTACATTGCCTCTAAAGTTCGTCTTATGTGAGGCAAGGTAGTGCTTTGATTACCAGCATCTTTAAGCTGGTATTGCTTTAATTACTAGCAAATTTAAGCAGGTAGTGCTTTGATTGCCAGTAAGTTTAAGCTTTGAGTGCTTTAGTCAAGGTACAGATGGGTAACAGCTGATGGGGTGCCGATAAGCTCGAATGGATCGTTTGGATCAATGCGGGTATTGGCACTTGGGTTGGCTGCAAAAGAGGTCTTATTACCCTGAGCATCCTTAAGCTCATCACTGTGCTTTAGGACATAGCATAAGTAAGAAACAATGAGCTTCACAAACTCATGGTTTTCAGCAGCCTGAGCCTTAACTTCCTCAACATTTTCACCCTCAATCCAGGTGCTATCAAAGAGGTTGTCGTTAAAGAAAGCAAAGGTAGCATCGATAGACTGACCAACAGTAGTGGTCTCATCAATGGCAATGGTAGGACCAAGATCAAACTTGCCGTCTTTAAAGAAGATTAAGGTAGACAGATAGTTCATCACTGAGGCTGGTTCACCGGCTACTTTAACGCTTGCCTTGAGCTCTTCAGGCATATCATCAGGTGCATTTGGGATTTGACCAATGAAGGAGCGAGCAAAGCTAATACCGGCTACTTCTTTGCCTAAGTACTTGATGTCGTGATCCATTACATTGATTAACACCGACCACTGAGGGAGTTTGATAAGCTCGGCGGTGTTTAACTTTAAGTCTTCGCCATTAGCTACTTGAGGAGCCATGTGAACAATAGTTCTGAGCTTTTCGGCTGGAAGCAAGTGGTTGGCAATTAAAGGTAAGTAGAGATCACCCTCAACACTGTTGCTCTGCTCATCAGCATTCTTATCGCCAAATACATCTGGCTTAATCTCAAGAAAACCAAAGATAGCTAGCAGCATGTCAATTGATACATAGGCAGTATCAGTAGGCCATGGTGCACCATCAGCAAAGTTATTCTTAATGCTGCTGCAGCGGCCCACGTTTACGGCCTTGCTAAGCGGAGCTGCATCAGCAATCACGCCATCGATGAGCTCATGAATAGACTTGTCAAAGTCAGCTGCATCAGTAAAACAAATAGTTTTCACTTGTTCCAAGATATATTTCCTCCAAAATAATGAGTCATCTTACCACAAGCCCATAAAGACAATATGAGACAAACTATCCTAGCTCGCCTCATAAACAATACTTTATGCATAATACAAATAATGCTTTGCGCTCATATCCATAATGCGTGCTGATGATCCTGCAAATAAGGCTTTGCTGAACCAGCAAATTATGCTTTGCGCATCCAGCACCATTTGACCAATGGCGATCTTAAAATCTCTTCGATCTTAAGAATGGACTTGCACTCAAGGACTTAGTCAAGGTAGAGGTTGCTTGCTCTCTTGTGATTGCTATAAATACGGCTTTTGAAAGTCTCCATATACAGGTCTTTAGGTGGATTAGGCCTAAATGAAGCACGCTTGCCTGATGCAGTGTGTAGTTTGTCTAAATTGTCGAGAAGATAGAGTAAGTAGCAGAGCATTTCAGATGCAAAAGTGATGTCGTGGTTGGAAAATTCTAAGATTTGCCTATCAGAGTAGCGCTCATGTGGAGGACGGTTCTTTCTATAGGATATGAGGCGATTTCTTGCAGCATCTAAACAGTCTAAAATGGTCTTACTATCATCAAGTGGAATGTCGCAAATATGGAAGTACCGACGATCCGAGACGTATGCCATCAGATTCAAAAATCTATATGGCTTGGTCTTCTGACCTTTGCGTTTTGCAGATTGATTATCTGATGCCTGATAGCCACTGCAAAAGCTAATAGCACAAATATCTTCGTCGTTGTAGGTAAGTTCATTACCCATTACATTCATAACCACGGACCATTGAGGCAGCTTACAAAGCTTTTTAGCGCTTTGCCTAAATGATAAAAAATCTAAAGGCACATATGGCATATTCACCACAGTACGTAGCTTCTGAAGACACAAAAAGTGAGTAGCTAAACGAATGTACTTCTGATGATAGTCAAAGATGCCAGCATCTTCTTCATCCATAAGATTCTCTGCAAATACTCCATTTGTTGCTGTAGCAAGAGAAGCCATCATGACATCTACAGAGGCGTAGACGGCATCATAATCCCATTGCATGTCCTTGAATTCTTTTGCTTTAGATTTTGGAAAACTACAAACGAATTGATTGATAAGCTCGCTTAGTCCGTCTACTTGAGATAAATCATAATCGTTATATGCAATAAGCTGCTTATTGAATTCTTCTCGTGTGCTGAAATATTGTTCTTGGTTTAGAAACATATGCATATTCCTAGTTTAGTTAAGATGGAGACTCATTTTCAAAGAAACCATCATGGTTAATTTCTGTGTCAGTGTATGACAATCTCAAGTCAGAACGCCAGATAGTTTTTGCAATGACTTAATTTGCACCATAGAAGTGGCGTGAGTAGATGATATCGATAACTTCTCCACTTAAAAGCTCATAAAGCTGCTTAGGAGCTTGCTTAGGACTTGAGGCAATGAGTTCACGCAATTGCGTGGATGAGACATCAAAATCTTGGTTCTGAGCAAAATGAAATTGATGGCCACATGCACAGCATGGTTCATTCTTACAGATATTTAAGTCATCACATGCAGATGGAGCATCCTCGCCCATGTTTAAGTGGAGTCGATCAGATGGCGTATCATCTTTGAGATTTAGTGTCTTACATGTAGATGGATCATGCTCGCTGAGATTTAGTGCCTTACAGGCAGATGCGCTGAGGTGGCGGCAAATGCACTCTTTGGTGTCAGCAATAAGATCATTTAGATCATAGCCAGGGCGGTTTAAGACAATGATGTCGCACAGCTCTATGATCTCTAAGCCGCGTTTCCAAGTATGCAATGCCAACAGTGAGTCCATGCCCATAATGAACGCAAAGCGATCGTTTGGATGTTCTTTACGTAGCTCAGTTAAGGTCTCGTAAGTATAGTGGGCAATGGAGGAGTCTTGCTCGGCAGTGCTGATCTCAAGAGGCAGATCGTGGCACTCAGCTAAGGCGGCCTTGAGCATATCCATACGCGCATCATATGGCAGCTTGACTGTATTTTTGTGCGGTGGCGAGGCATTAGGCATAAACATCAGCTTATCGAACTTAAAGTTCTTGATAAGCTCAATGGCAGTCTTGATATGTCCATTATGAATGGGGTTAAACGAACCGCCATAAAGCGCTATATATGCCATGACATGTCCTCAAATTATGCTTTGCTATCCTTGATGTGTTTTTGCCAATGCTTTGGCCATGCAAAGTTCTAGTTAAGTGCTATTTCACCTTTAGCCAAAGTTGAGGTAGCTTAGGTACTTGCTATACTAGGCAAAGAGGCCGTCAGAGAGATTGGTAACGGAGCGGCGATTAGCTAGACACATGCGCTGCAGGGCGCGATAGGCACCTTCAACATCAAAGTGGGAGAAAGCTTCACTTGCCTCTGTAAGACAGCGGTTTAAAAAGTCGAGCATCTCATCAGGCATGCTACGAATAGCTTTAAGATGTGCCTCTTGCGATGGAATGACCCTGATATTGTTGGCCATGAAGAATGCCATACGCTTATTGTAGTCAGCTTGATGAATGCCTTCTTTCTTGCCTTGATAAACTGCGTTGATGCTCTCATCCATACGTGAAATGAGTAAGGATACAGCAGCAGTTTTGTTCATGCCCTCACCAGAGCAGAAAGATGAAATGATGTTTAAAGCCTTAAGGCTGTCGGTAGAGAAAATGGCCACAGGTAGCTCAAAGCCAGTGTAGCGAGAGTCTTGAGTAAAGTAGACCTCAGCATCTTCAAGGCTTAAGGTGGCATTAGCATTATTACCCTCACGCATCATTTCCATAAGCTGCAGTGAGTGGTCAATAATGAGCAGATTGTTATCACAAGCTCTGGCGATGTAATCAATAGCGTTAGCATCAATAGTCACGCCATACTTGTGACCACGAGCACCAATCCAATTACGCAGCTCATCACCCTCTGGTGGATACATTGGTAAAAACTTAGCACCGACAGCAAGCATGTAGCCTACGGCTTCTTTTTTACGTGTCTCTAAAGATGGAGTGCGCTTACTCTTGCCTTTGGCCTTGTCTTTACCCTCAAGTAAGGCTGCACCGCTGCTGCCTGGAGCAAAGCTTAAGATGTGCTTTAAAGGAGTAGGATCAACTGGCTTTACATTGATGGTAGCTTTAGTTACACGTGGCAGATCGATAACGATAAATAAACCCGGTCTAAAGGAGCCAGCAATTAGTTTAAAGAGCTCTACAGCAGTAGCATCTAAGTCTTTTAAGATGATCTTGATGATGCGATCACCACCAAACAAGCCTGGATCACTCATCTCATTTTCTAAAAGCTTAAGATTGGGAGCTCCTCCAGCAGGGGAGAGGTCTGAGTGTGTAAAGAGCATAAACTCAGCATCAGGCAACTTGCTTCTGCCTAAGGCAATGAGCTCTTGTGAGCAGTCGAGTTTGAGCAGAGGATCATCTGAGCACATTACAAAGATGTCGCCGTTGCCGTAATTGTTTGTGGCCATGATTTCCCCTGTCTAACTAAGATGAATCTAGTGTTGCAAGATAAGATGCTGTGCGCTCTAAGCACTGCGATGCTATGAAAGCACGCAAAGCAATGTCTTTACAGCTAAGTACTGCGATGCTATGAAAGCACGCAAAGCAATGTCTTTACAGCTAAGTACTGCGATGCTATGAAAGCACACAAAGCAATGTCTTTACAGCTAAGTACTGCGATGCTATGAAAGCACACAAAGCAATGTCATTAAAGCAAAGTACTGCGATGCTATGCAAATTTGAGCATGGCACAGAAAAAGTACTGCAAAGTAACAGCCTGCAAGTGCAAATTATAGCCTGATATTGGTCTATCTTTTTAGGATGTGCAAAACGAAAGTCCCAAACCATACAAAGACCTTTGCAGTAATTTGGGATCTACAAATAGTTAGCCCCGCCTATGTAATCTTAGTAAGGTAGGGGTGGGCTTTAGCAAAAAATAATACCCATTATTAGCAGTTAATTTTGTCACTATGACTGCAAAGTGTGGGATAACAGCTTCGTGATAATTTGAATAAGAAAGGATGTGGTACCTAGGTACTACAGCCTTTTTGTGTTTTCTAAATATTGAATTTAAATTAAAGATCTTTAATAGCATCTTTCATGGAGCGCACATAAGCTCCTACATGAGATGGCGCTTCTTTGCCATAAGCAGCTATGATCTTTACTATGGCTGAGCCGACAATGGCACCGTCAGCTAAAGAGGCCATGTTTCGCGCTTGTTCTGGGGTAGAAATACCAAAACCTACGGCACAAGGAGTATTAGTATTAGCCCTTACTACTTTGACTATACTACCAATATCAGTACTAATATGGGCTCTAACACCAGTTACACCTAAGCTTGAGACAATATAGACAAAGCCTCGAGCATGCTTAACTATCGTGGCAATACGATCCTCAGAGGTAGGAGATACTAAGCGTATCATTTCAACATTATGCTTAAGGGCGCTTTGCTCAAACTCCCCCATTTCCTCAAAAGGCACATCAGCAAGCACAATGCCGTTAATACCTACTTGAGCGCAACGCTCAAAGAAAGCATCACAACCATAGGAAAACACTACATTGGCATAAGTCATAAAAACAAGTGGAATACTAACCTCTGTTCTTATTTGCTCTACGGTCTTAAACACATCATCGGTGGTGACTTCATTTTTCAGTGCACGCACATTAGCTTCCTGAATTACAGGGCCCTCAGCTGTAGGGTCAGAAAAAGGAATGCCCAGCTCGATAATATCAGCCCCATTGTCAGCTGCTGCTTTTACTATTTGCGCTGTAGTTTGCAAATCAGGGTCGCCACAAGTAATAAAAGGAATAAAAGCTTTGCCATTTACAAAAGCATCAGAAATCTTACTCATGGATCACCTCTCCTCTATAGCGGGCAATAGCAGCTACATCTTTATCACCACGTCCTGATAAGTTAACTACAATAATTTTATCTTTACCCATAGTAGGAGCTAATTTCATAGCATAGGCTACTGCATGAGCTGACTCAATTGCAGGAATAATACCCTCACAACGAGCTAAGTACTCAAAGGCGTTTACAGCCTCCTCATCGTTGATAGGCACATATTGGGCTCGACCTATATCATTAAGGTGAGCATGCTCAGGGCCAATGCCAGGATAATCTAAGCCTGCGCTAATGCAGTAAACAGGAGCAATTTGGCCATATTTGTTTTGGCAAAAATATGATTTCATGCCATGGAAAATACCAAGCTTACCTACACACATAGTAGCTGCAGTATCTTTGGTATCTACTCCCTTACCTGCACCCTCACAACCAATAAGCGCAACCTCAGGATCATTAATAAAATGATAAAATGCACCTATAGCATTAGAGCCGCCGCCCACGCAAGCAAGTACAGCATCAGGTAAACGACCTTCCTTTTGTAGTATTTGCTCTTTAATTTCTTTAGAAATTACCGCTTGGAAATCACGAACAATAGTTGGGAATGGATGTGGGCCCATGACTGAACCTAAGCAATAATGAGTATGGCCTACATTAGTACACCAATCTCTCATTGCCTCTGATACCGCATCTTTTAAAGTAGCAGTGCCACTATCTACAGGATGGACTTTGGCACCTAAAAGCTTCATACGATAGACATTTAAGGCCTGACGCTCAGTATCCTCACGTCCCATGTAAACATCACACTCAAGGCCCATTAAAGCTGCTGCGGTAGCTGATGCTACGCCATGTTGACCTGCACCTGTTTCAGCTACTAAACGGGTTTTACCCATCTTTTTAGCCAGTAAGGCCTGACCTAACACATTGTTAATCTTATGAGCACCAGTGTGGTTTAAGTCCTCACGCTTTAAATAAATCTTGGCACCGCCCAGATCTGCTGTCATTTTCTCAGCAAAATAAAGCATAGAAGGACGATTAGCATAATCGTTAAAGAGAGAGGTTAATTCTTGATTAAATTGAGGATCATTTTTGTAATGATCATAGGCTTGTTCGAGCTCGATAATGGCATTCATTAAAGTTTCAGGTACATATTGACCACCATGAATACCAAAGCGTCCTTTTTGATTTGTCATGACTTAATACCTCGTGATTGCAGCCTTACACACACACTCATAGCCACAATCTTTAGCCAGGGCTAATTTTCCCCTCTCCATAACTCAATTAATGCCTAAAGCTTAGGCTTATTAGTGCGCCTACGTAGTGGCACTCTTGCGCCTTTGCTCGCATAGCACCATGTGCTCTTGCACGCTACTGCGTGGGCGATTTTGCTCCCTTATGCCCTTGTGCACTTACACTGTTGCAGCTATTGAGCCTTGGCACATTGGTTTGTGAGCAGCGGTGCTGTTGCTCAGCTGTTGCTGCGCTGCGGCGCTGATGCTGGGAAATGGAGGGTTAAAACTAGAACATTAATACTTATTGCTAGTTTGCTTTAATAAGAATGATCTATGCTGGCCACGAGGGCCCAAGTTAACTTGGGACTTAATTTAAAGCTCATAAGAGCCACCTTTTAGTATTAATAAGATTTAAGCATTACGTAGCATATTAAGATGGGCTGTTTTGTTGTCAGCTCTCATTAAGCTTTCACCCACTAAAATAGCATTAACTCCTGCTTTTTTGAGTGCTTGCACATCAGAGGCGCAGCTAACGCCACTTTCGGCCACAAAAAGCACATCTTGGGGCACTAATTGACGCAAACGGGTGCTATTTTGGGTATCTACAGTAAAGTCTTTTAAATTACGATTGTTAACTCCGATTAATCTAGCACCTACGCTAAGGGCCATTTCAATCTCTTGAGCATCATGAGCCTCAACTAAAGCACTTAGCTCTAGTTGGTCGCACAGTTTAATCATATGTAAAAGCTCATCTTTACTTAGTAAAGAGCAAATTAACAATACTGCACTGGCACCTAAGAGCTTAGCTTCATAAATTTGATAATCGCTGATAGTAAAGTCCTTACGTAATACAGGTACTTTTACTTCCTTAGCTATTTGTTCTAAATAGCTATCACCACCTAAAAACCACTTAGGCTCGGTGAGCACGCTAATACCATCAGCCCCTGCACTTTCATACTCTTTTGCAATAGCTAAATAAGGAAAATCATGAGCAATGATGCCTTTTGAGGGGGAAGCCTTCTTACACTCACCAATAATGGCAATTTGGCCTAGCTCATTACGTCTTTTTAAAGAACGCTCAAGAGCAAAAGGCTCTAAGGCCAAGGAGCACTCATTAGCTAAAGACTGGCACTTTTCAAAAGAAAGCTTTTGCTGAGCTATAGCTACACGCTCATGGGCATGGGCTGCTAATTTATCTAAAATATTCACCCTAAGAAGGCTCCTGTTCCTTATTAGTTTTAATTTCGTTGCTCAATTGCACTAACTTATCTAAAGTGTCGATAGCTTTATGCTCATCAATTAAAGAAGCAGCTAGTTCTATACCTTGAGCTATAGAGGCAGCAGCACCACCTAAATACAAAGATGCACCAGCATTTAACAAGACCACATTACGCTTATGGCCTAAAATTTGACCTGATAAAATACCTCTGGTAATAGCAGCATTTTCCTCAGGAGTACCGCCCTTTAAAGCTTCTTTAGTACAGCGCTCCATACCAAATTGCTCAGGAGTGATTTCAAAGGTACGATACCAGCCGTCTTTAAACTCGCAAATGGTAGTAGGAGCCGATAAGGATATTTCATCAAGCTTATCCTTACCAAATACCACCATGCCACGCTTTATCCCCAGGCTCATTAAAACCTTGGCTAAAGGCTCAACCAAATACTCATCATATACGCCCAGTAGCTGGATTTTAGGACTTGCAGGGTTGGTCAAAGGGCCCAAAATATTAAATACTGTTCTAAAGCCTAATTCTTTACGAATAGCACCTACATACTTCATGGATGAGTGATACTTTTGGGCAAAGAAAAAGCACATTCCTACTTTATCTAATAAAGTTAAACATTCTAAAGGTGATAGATCAATATTAACGCCCAAGGCCTCTAAGCAATCAGCAGTACCACATAAAGATGAGGCTGCTCTATTGCCGTGTTTAGCCACTTTTAGGCCACCTGCGGCGCAAATTAGGGCTGTAGTAGTTGAGATATTAAAGCTATGGGCATTATCACCACCTGTACCTACAATTTCAAACACATCATAAGGGGTAGGCACTTTAGTGGCGTGATCTCTCATAGCCGAGGCACAACCAGCAATCTCATCAATAGTTTCTGCACGAGCACTCTTAGTAGATAGTGCTGCTAAAAAGGCTGCATTTTGGGTAGCTGTTGTTTGGCCTGTCATGATTTCATTCATCACGGCATAAGCCTCATCAAAGCTTAAATCTTGTTTATTAACAATTTTTACAATAGCTTCTTTAATCATTTTCTCTCTTGCCTTAACTGGTGCTGACCCTGCAGCTAAATTAAGCTTAAAGCTTAGCACTGTAGGGCTCATACTTGCTCTAAGTGCGCCCTGCGCTTGGTCAATGGGATTGCGTCATTTGTATCCTGCGCAAGGAGCGGTGCAAGCTTGGCCATACGACATGGGCCTTGTGCCCATAAGTGTATGGGCGCATGCGCTCATGCACCCACGCGCATGTGTAAGTGCGCTCTGAGCTTGCTATAGAGCTAAGAAATTAGCAATCATTTGCTGACCATCTGGGGTCATAATGGACTCAGGATGGAATTGCACTCCAAAGATAGGGTAATGGCGGTGAGCTACGGCCATAACTTCATTATTTTCCGTTTTAGCCGTCACTACCAAATCATCAGGCAGAGTATCTTCTTGCACGCATAAGGAATGATAGCGTGCTACTAAAGTACGCTCAGGCAAGTGGTGAAATAAGGGACAAGTATTATCAAGCTCTACCAAAGATTGCTTTCCATGCATTAACTTAGGAGCATAAGTTACCTTGGCTCCAAAGGCAGCACAAATGGCTTGATGGCCCAAACATACGCCTAAGAGCGGTATGGTACGACCTAAAGTTTTAGGTAGCGACATAATAATGCCAGCATCCTCAGGACGACCAGGGCCTGGAGAGATAATAATCTTTTCAGGATTTAATTTAGCTATGTCCTCAACAGTCATTTCATCATTGCGAATTACTTTTAAGTCGCTATTAATCTGACCAATAAGCTGATACAAATTGTAAGAAAAGCTGTCGTAATTATCGATTAATAAGATCATTTACAGCTCCTCATTATCTTGCGCCATGGTTAAAGCATTAATTACAGCTTTAGCTTTGTTAATGCACTCTTGGTACTCATTTTGACCAATAGAGTCAGCAACAATGCCCGCTCCTGAACGTACATGAACTTTGCCGTCTAACAAATAGGCTAAACGTATAGCAATACACATGTCCATATTGCCTGTAAAGTCAATGTAGCCAAAAGCACCGCCATAAATACCACGCTCTACCCCTTCTAATTGACCAATCAATTGACAGGCACGAATTTTAGGAGCTCCCGATAAAGTACCTGCTGGCAACACAGCAGCAATAGCATCTAAGGCATCACAATGAGGGGCAATTTCTCCGCTTACGGTGGAGCCTATATGCATAACATGGCTATAGCGCTCAATGCTATGTAATTTAGTGACCTTAACACTACCAAAAGAACAAATCTTGCCTAAATCATTACGACCTAAATCCACTAGCATATTATGCTCAGCTAGCTCTTTTTCATCATGCAAGAGCTCAAAAGCAAGACGCTCATCCTCTTGTTCATTATGTCCTCTAGGTCTGGTTCCAGCTAAAGGAAAAGTATGAACAATGCCATCTTGTAGTTTAACTAAGGTCTCAGGAGAAGCTCCTGCCACCTCAATCTTATTACTACTAAAGAAGAACATATAAGGCGATGGATTAGTTGTACGTAAGATACGGTAAGAATTTAGTAAAGAACCCTCAAAAGGTACACTAAGCTTATTAGAAAGTACTATTTGAAAAATATCACCCTCATGGATATAGCGCTGGGCTTTTTCTACCATGGAGCAATATTGCTCTTTACTAAAGAGAAACTCAATCTTATCAAGCAAAGGTGCCTGCGCTTTGGTCTCTTTACTTACTTTGCTAAGCGGTACTTGAGCTACTTTATGCAAACCCTCACTTATCTCTTTGAGCTTGGCAATAGCTTGCTCATAAAGCTTTGCTTGCTCTTTACCGTCTTTACTGAGCTTAATATTAACTATTAAGACTATTTTTTGCTTGAGGTGGTCAAAAGCAATTACCTTGTCAAAGAGCATCAGATCAATGTCGTTAAAATGCTCTTTTACTTGATGATTTACCTTGGCTGTAGGTTCAGCATAGGTTAAGTAATCATAGGCAAAATATCCCACTAAGCCACCAGTAAAACTTGGCAAAAAGTGAAATCTAGGAGCTTTATAATCCTTTAGCAGCTCACGAATATGCTTATTGGGATCGCTGGTGGAAATTTGCTTATCACCTACTTTCATTACTCCTTCACGGCAGGTAATTTCTAATGAAGGTTGCCATCCTAAAAAAGTATAGCGTCCCCATCGCTCATGGGCGGCAACAGACTCCAAAAGAAAGCACACTTCACCTGCATGCTTGAAATAATTAAGCGCCTGAATAGGAGTACAAAGGTCAGATAAAATCTCACAGCTAATAGGAACTATATGAAATTTTTCCTCTTGAGCTAATTGATTGACCTCATCTAATGTAGGTACAAATTTCATAAATAAGAAAGCCTGTAAAAAGACTTGCCAGGTCGAGTCCTAAGCAGTCTTAGCTATACAATAAATCACACACGCACTAACAATTAACTATCCTTTCTATCTTAAGGAATCAAGAAACTAATTGTCTTGGCCATGCTAACACAGGGCAGAACCCTCTCTTAGCGCTTTGGGCATTACGAGCTAAAATTGCACCACTAGTACTCATAATGATAGCTTTACCAAAATATTGCTCATTGGTAATCATATGCTGTTGGTTAAGATTCAAGGTTCACGCTGTGAGCTAAATTTGCGCATAGCAGTGCACCATAAAGGCATAGAGTTAAGCTCTTAAGCAGTCATTTAGCTGCGCTATTGATACTCACAACCTTAGTGCCAGTGTTGAGCAAATGAGTAAGCGCAAAGCCGCTCTGTACCTTAACGAATACATGCCTAAAGCAGAGCCTTTCCCATTTTTCGACGACTTGCTTAAAGAATTATCCGCATCAGGCAAACGCATTGCAGTAATTTGGGAGCTACAAATAGTTAGCCCCGCATAGGCGGGGCTAGAGCTATAGAATAGAGCAAATTTGCTAGGACAAGATTAGCTTATTGATGAGGAGCGGCATGATGGAGACGCTCTGGCTTAACCTTTGGCAGCTTATAAGTACGGTTTAAGATCTGGTTACCGTTGTTAAGCTCATCTAAGGAGACGCTCTTTGCGTGAGCCTGATCGTTGTGATCTTGCATTTGCAGAGCCTCAAGTAAGGTTAAACCCTCTGAGTTTGTGTTGTTATTTACGGCCTCAGGAACATACTCACCCTCAGCACTAATGAGCTCATATGGTTGTGGAATAGCTGCATTTGGGTCGGATGGACGACCTAAGTAGCCTAAACGAGTAACGAGCTGATCGGCTAAGTGCTCAGTGGTTTCGTAAATTACAGTCTGCTTTTCAACATCAGAGTTTAAAGACTGACCTGGCTTATTAATCACCGAGCGAGTAATGGAGTTACGCATTAAGATTGGTCGGTGATTTGGAATAGACAAGGTGGCGGCTACTGATACATTCAACGCATTCTCAATACTCTGTGCGCGAGTATTTACCGAGATAACCTCATCGATAATCTTTGGAGCTGGCAGCATTAAGGTTGGGATGCTGTCGCTTAATTGAGGATCGTAGCCTGAGTACTGTGCATTAACCTGTACACCGTTAGCCTTAAGACGGTTTACTACCATCTTATAAAAAGGCTCATGGTAATCGCCAGTTACGTTAATAGTTGGAATGGTCTCTTTTAAGCTAGCCTGATTTGGCAGAGTAAAGCCACATGAGCTCAGGAGTAAAGAAGCACCAACTGCAGCTGCGAGCTTTAAAAAGCCGCGCTTAAACAGAGCACGCTTGTGTTGTGGTGTTGCGTTGAGTTGTGCCATGGACTGCTCCTGATATAAAAACTAGCTACTGCACGTACAAGTATTCAATGACTTGTCGGCGCAATTGTGCAGTCAATTCTAATGCAAATTAGCTCAAAGATAAACGCAAAAGCGCAGCCCTGTACAAGTATAAGAGCAGATGTGGCATTGAGTCCTGTACAAGTATAAGCGCGGATGTGGCATCGAGGCCTGTACAAGTATAAGA
>NZ_CABTML010000106.1:0-41604 GCF_902485895.1 uncultured Anaerobiospirillum sp.
CCAAATCTCATACGGTTAACAAGTTACCCATATCGGCTGAAACACGCAGCCGCTATCAAATAGCTTCTTTACAGAAGCATTTTTGAATACTTTTCTAATGATATTAATCTTAGAAATATTTAGGCTTACATCGCCACCTAAACTCTTGAAGTTATAGGTGGAGAATTACGCCTATTTGTTAAAAGCTCATAAATAACAGCTCTAAGTGGGCCTGAACGCCAAAAAGCCGGGGCTATTATACACTATCAAACTTGATTTTCAGCATGTTTGACCAAAAGTTAAGCAAATTGCAAGTGCCGCAACCGCGTTTTATATGCCCCTCAACGCATAACTTAATGCATGATACGCGCTTAATACAGGCCCCCACTAAAGCCTAGTAAATCCGTAATTGCGCCGCTATCCACTCAAACTATGCGCAAAGCCTTGTCATTTACTTGTATTACCTTTAATAGGCATAAACTTGCGTAAGACATTTTGAAGACTCAATAAACTAAGCACAACAATTATTGCTCTCATCCTGCACTTGCCCAAGCAGCGTATGAATCGTTACCGCAGTTGTAGATAGTTTCAGTTTATGCATGAGAGCTTTGGCTTTGGTTGATGCAGGCAGTATTTTGCACCTTTACAGTTGAGCTAATGGCAGGGCACTGGCAATGTTCTATGCCATGTGAGTAAAGGCGCTCAAATCGTGAATATTTTGATGAGTGGCTGTTAATTGCTATGAGAGAGACTGTTCAGGCAGATAGCGTTGTGCGTCTGTTGATGTTGCGTGCAGATTGAGCAGTGTATCTGAGGCTGGTGCTGGCAGATAGAGCAGTGTATCTGAGGCTGGTGCTGGCAGATAGAGCTGTGCATCCGATGCTGGTGCTGGCAGATGATGCGTGCTAGGACGGTTGGTTTGAAAAAAAATGGGGCGCTCTAGGTTGGTAGAGCGCCCCGGGCCACTTTTGGGCTTGGATTAGATTTTTACACCGATAGTTTAGGGAGTGGCGTGTTTAGATGCGCTTAGCTACTTCGCGCTTGTCGCTAGATAATGTTCCAGAAGCATGGTCAGCTAATGACTGCTTGATGTGGTGGAGCTCTTCATCGCTACCAAAGCAAGGTGGAACACCGTGAGCATCTGGATCATGTAAGAACTTGGTAAATACCCAAGAGCCTACGCCATTGCCCAGAACAATTAGAGCAAGACGAGTCCAGTCAGTTAAGCTCATGTCAACTTGTGCCATTGCAAAGAAGCCACAGTTTGCAACGCTGTGCTCAAAGCCAGCGAGCATAAAGAACATAACTGGCATGATGACATATAAAGGATGCTTACCTTTGTTAAAGCCAGAGTAGGCAATATGCATCATTGCGCCACATCCGATTGCCAGGATAAAGGATGAGAGCATAGATGGATCGCCTAACTTGTGCTCTACAACATCATGGATGTGGCTTAAGTCGATGCGAGTAAGGGAGAAGAGGTAGGTTGTTGCACCACAGGCCATGCCATTGAGTACAAACATATAGATGAGGCGGAAAGTGGAGCTGACGTTCCAGTCGCCAACCTTACCAGTGTACAGATATAAGCCCTTTACCATGATGGTGAGCAGGCCTAAAGAGAAGAGGAAGGAACCTACGTAGTTAATTGGTGATGCCACGTAGATAACACAGCCAAGGCCAATAAGAACACCAGCGAGTAAAGACTTGACGGTAAACTGATAGAAAGTAGATTGCATTAACATAGCTAACAAGTACTAAATGACAAGAGACAATAGAAGCGCAATTCACGACAGAGACTAGTTAGTAAAAGCTGCAGCAAAAGATTAATGCTCTGCCAGCCTTACATCCCTCAAATACAAGTTTTGAGGCAACATGACTGTATAGCTGATACGACTAAGACTATAGGCTTTAGGTTAGTTGCCCGTCATGCCGCACCATTAAACTGTCGCGTCTGTTCATTTGCTCACCACCAAGCTTTTATATGAACCTAAGTTAGGTTTGCTTGTGCTTGTGAAAAGAGCGGCGGCCATTGTAGCAAAACTTGTTGCAAATTTTTAGCAACTTCATGTATTTTGCTAGAGCTCATTTGAGTATGCCTAAGCTAATTAAGCTGCAAGTAATTGCGCATACTCTTGCGTAAATACGATGATTTTTTGGGGTTGAGATAGGCTTTGGGTGTATTTAGGAGTAGTTTTCTATCTCTTAGTGGCATTAGTGGCAGGTGCTTTTTTTATAAACAGCAAGAGCTTATGGCTATGTGTATATGTCTGTAACTCTAAAGTAGGCGCTTTGGTAAAGGATTAGGCTCAATCATGGTGCTTAGCAATGGCACAACAACCAATAAAAGTTGGTGGTTTAGCAAACTCATAAACTCATATAACTTTATGTAGATGAGACTCCCTTGTATTTACATGATACTTGAGTGTTTTTGGCATTTAATGCCGATAAATAAGCCAATTGTTTATAAGTATTGCAGCTGTGATGATCTATGAGATAGCGCATCTTTGCTAACTAAAGCACTTTCAATTGTTGCGAGTTATGCTACAGAAATACAATCAGAGTCATCATTTTTATAAATGTGCATCGTATAATTAGAAAGTTGCGAGATGACATTCATCAGCTTCTATGACTCATATAAAGCTTGAGCGAGCATGCTGAATCTTTAGTCAGTACATGCTTGTGGTGTTCTTAAAGCTTAAGTGCAACAGCTTGCTCCTTTAGCTAAGACCATTGAGGTTAAGGATAGCTAGATAAGTTGAATGCTGTTTTGCTTGGTATATTAGGAATACTAGGCACGTAAATGGGCAATTAGCGCTGTGATATCATTTAAACGCAGTTGTGGCTAAGATGTTTTTATCTTGGCTGCTAGAAGTTTTAGCCAAAGTTTTTTGCCCCAATGATTAAGTTGGGATAGTGCTTTATAAAGTGATTTATAAGGTCTCAATGTGGCAAAAATAACTTCACAAAAAGAGATTTTGGCTAAAAGTTGACTTGCTCATCAGTTGCTTGGGTGTTTATCTTTGAGCTGTAAGTAGCTGATGTTTCCTGATCTTTGCTTTGTCAGGAAAAGTATGGCTATAAAAGCGGCTACGAAAATGGTCTAATGACCGTTTAAGACGCTTTTAACCAATGCTGATAGTTAAAACTTATGTTTGTACAGATGGCTGTACTTTGCTCCTTTTGCCTTAAACATAAGCTTTTAGTATCGATACACTAGCCATGCAGCTACAATACACAAGAATTCTATAAGGATCGTCTTCCGGGAGAAAACCAGATGGCATTGCGTAAAGCAGTTATTACAGGCTACGGAATTATTTCCGGCATTGGTGTGGGAAAGACCGCCGTACTTGAGTCCTTGAAGCAAGGCCGCTCAGGTATCGTCAGAGAAGAAGAGTTTGCAGCTATGGGCATGCGCTCACAAGTTGCAGGCATGGTCAACGTGGACTTCAAGGACTACATTGATCGTCGCGATCTGCGCTTCATGGGCGAGGCTGCTGCCTACTCTTACATTGCTATGAAAGAAGCAATTGAGCACGCAGGTCTGCAAGAGTCTGATGTGTCTAACGTTCGTACTGGTCTTATCGTAGGCTCTGGCGGTGGTTCTACTCGTACTACTGTTGAGTCAGCTGATATCCTGCGCGACAAGGGCGTAAAGCGTATTGGCCCTTATGCTGTTACCAAGACCATGAGCTCAACCACCTCAGCCTGTCTGGCAACTCCATTTAAGATTAAGGGCGCATCATTCACCATTAGCTCTGCCTGTGCATCTTCAGCTCACTGTATCCAGGCTGCTTGTGATGAGATCGCTTTAGGTCGTCACGACATTATCTTCGCCGGTGGTGGTGAAGCTGCTGACTGGACTATTGCCTCTTTATTCGACGCAATGGGTGCTCTGTCCACCGCTTACAATGACAACCCAGCAACTGCATCACGTCCATACGATGCTCATCGTGATGGCTTCGTTATCGGTGCTGGTGGCGGTATCGTGGTAATCGAAGAAGAAGAGCATGCTAAGGCTCGTGGCGCTAACATCATTGCCGAGATTGTTGGCTTTGGTGCTACTTCTGACGGTGCTGACATGGTGGCTCCATCAGGCGAAGGCGCTTTCCGTTGCATGAAGATGGCTATGAATGGCGTTGAAGGTCCAATCGACTACATCAACACCCACGGCACCTCAACTGTTTTAGGTGACAACAAGGAATTAGAGGCAATCCGCAACGTATTTGGCGAGAAGTGCCCTCCAATCTCCTCAACTAAGTCCATGACTGGTCACGCTTTAGGCGCAGCTGGTGTTAACGAGGCTATATACAGCTTACTCATGTTAGAAAATGGCTTCATTGCTCCTTCTATCAACATCACTGAGATGGATGAGCACGCTAAGCCATTTGATATTGTAACTGAGACTCGTCAGGCTGATCTGAAGACTGTTATGTCAAATAGCTTCGGCTTCGGCGGTACTAACGCAACTCTCGTAATGCGTAAGTACGGCGCTTAATCAAGCAAAAACACCATTAAGCTCTAGGCTCAATTAATCGAGCCTAATAGCCCCAAAGGCAAATCCAAGGCATGAAAGCCACAATGGATTTGCCTTTGTTGTTTTTACCTCCAAACGCTGCAATTCATAAGCCCCTCAGTAAATCCCATCATCAATCGTAGCTGCCAAGCTCACCATAAAGCCCATCATCAATCATAGCGACTCAGCCCACCATAAAGCACAGCACAGCAAGTCTTATCCGTGTTGACTGACATCTTTTCAGAGTTTTGAAGACACAATATTAGCTTTGTATGTTTTTATTTACAGGTTGTGATTTCTTGACGCTAGGTTGTGCCATAATCCATTATTCAGTTATGACAGTTTCACTTTCTAAGCATTCAGATACAAAGAATATAGAAAGTGCCTAGGCATTTCTCTAAAGTGCTTTGCAATCAGTAGAGAAACATCGCCATATGAGCACGTCTTTTATTTGAAATGCCTAGATGATGATTTATGTATAGGAGTCCAATGTGGCCAAAGCAGGCAAAGAAGTTCAGCGTTTAGATAAGGTTGTCTCCCATCTTACTGGTATGTCCCGTTCTAATGTGTCCAAGCTAATTAAGAATGGCGATGTAACCGTTGATGATGAGGTCATTACTGATTCAGCTGCCAAGATTTGCGTGCACTCAGTCATCGTGATCGCTGGATTTAATGATTCCTTGCCTGATGACGATGGTGATGTTGAACTCGTCAGAGCATCTGATGCGTTTAAAAAGCGCGTCTTCTTGCTCAATAAACCGTATAACTACGTTTGCGCTGATCGCGATAAGAACCACGCCATTGTTACTTCTTTGTTTAGAAATGAGCTTAATTTAGAGAAGTTACATAGCGCTGGTCGTCTTGATATCGACACTACTGGTCTGCTGATCGTTACTGATGATGGCGATCTTAACCATGAGATTACCTCTCCTAAAAAAGAAGTCTCCAAAGTCTATCTAGCACGTTTAGATAAAGCTGTTCCAGAAAGTGCTATTAAGGCTTTTGCCTCAGGTATTAAGCACCCTGAGGAGAAAAAGCGCTATCAGGCTGCAACTTTAACTCTTCTTGATACTAGCGATCTTGATTGTGCGGGCGAACATTGGGCTGCGGTTCAGCTAACTGAAGGACGCTATCATGAGGTTAAGCGCCTCTTTGAGGTAGTCGGCTGTGAAGTGCAGGACTTAGTGCGTGTTGCAGTTGGCTCTTTAACCCTGTCAAGTGAGCTTAACTTAGGTGACTATGTTGCTTTAGATGTAGAGGATCAAAAGAAGCTCTTTGAAAAATCAGAGTTTAGCGTTGAAGAGCTTGTGAACTTACTTAAAGAGTACAAGAGCTCTTTAGAGCGCTCTAAAGTTATCTTCCAGCCAGACTCATTTAAGTTTAACAAGCAAGGTGCTGCAGCTAGCGATACTGACGCACTTGCAACTGCAGCTATCTCTAGCACTCAGGACGCCCATCAAACTCACTTAGATACTAAAGAGGATTTTGAGGATGCTGAAGTCTTTGATGACGATGAGGTCTTTGAAGATGAGGCAGGCGACTTTGACGATTTAGACGAAAACGGCGATCTTCGCATTTATTAACAGTCAGGCGACCCACGCAGCCGTGTAGAACTACATTCATGTACGTAAAAGGTACTTATTATGAGCAAGTATTTTAAAAGTTCAGTTGCCATGTGTATGGCTTTAGCAATTACTACTTTTTCAAGCAACGCTTTAGCTGCTTCTAACGTTGTTGCTGACAAGTCTGACGTGACTATTCCTGTATTTTCAGAGACTGATAAGAGCATTAAGCAGTGCTTATCTTTAGCAAAGACTCCTGATGCTAAGATTGACTGTACTGCTATGGCTCAGGAGAACCTCAATAACTTAGCTGAGAGCAACTACAGCGCCGCTTTAAAGGCTTGCGATACTTACTACGATCCAAATGCTTGCCACCTCTCAGTAAAGCGTGCTCACGATGCTTACCTTTACTACTATGATGAGATGCGTGTAGTCTTCACTACCCTTAATCCAAATGCCAATGACAAAGGCATTGCTCAGACTGACGAGCTCATCTTAAGCATCACTGCTATGCACGCTCGTTTACTTGAAGAGGCCATTAAGACTAGCCAACAGAAAGTAGATAACGTAAGTATCAAATAATGAAGTCTGTTTTATAGCGTGACTCAAGGCAGCTCATGCTGCCTAAATCCTAAGGCTTATGATGAGGCTGCATCTTATTGATGTAGCCTCATCTGTTTTTAGGCAAAACCAACAAGACTCACAGACAAGTATTGCTATATTATCTCGGCAATAAATCATGTATTAGTCAAAATCGAGCGCTATGCCCCGCTTTTACTTTTTGCTAGATGCTAAAATCTTACAAATCACCTTTATCATGGTCTTTGTACACAAGGTACTAGGCATAGTACTTTCTCCCATGATTAATACAAGGTTGTCTGTTTCATTTTTATTTATTGGATTTTGTCATGGAAAAGATTGTTCACACTGATGCCATTGCTATTCCTTCAGAGTACCCACTCCCACGCCCATCATTTGAGCACGAGTGGATTTCCTATGAAACTACTGCTCCTGAGGAGTTAGTTGAGCGCGTTAAGGATGCTACCATCATTGTGACCAACAAGAGCAAGCTTACCGCTGAGGTTTTAGCTCAGTGCCCTAAGCTTAAGTTCATTGCTGAGTTAGCAACTGGCTATAACAACATTGATATCGACTACTGCAAAGAGCACGGTATTGGTGTAGCAAACATTCAGGGTTACAGCACTGATTCTGTTGCAGAGCACGCTATCACTATGATGTTAATGCTCTCCCGCTCCATGATTAAGACCCGTAAGAAGATGGAAGATGGCCTGTGGGTTAACGCTAACTGCTTCTGCCAGCTACCATACCCAATCGTTGATCTTAAGGGCCGTACCTTAACTATTTGTGGTTCAGGCTCTATTGGCTCACGTATTGGTGAGATCGCTAAGGCATTTGGTATGAACGTTATCAAGGCAGAGCGTCGTAATGCTAGCGCTGTTCGTCCAGGCTACACTGCTTTTGCTGAGGCTATTGCTCAGGCAGACTTCTTAACCGTTAACTGCCCTCTCAATGCAGACACTGAGAACCTCATTACTGCAAAAGAAATCGCTACCATGAAGAAGAGCGTCATCATCATTAACAACGCACGTGGTGGTGTAGTAAATGAGCAGGACTTAGTTAAGGCTGTTTTAAACGGCGATATCGCTGGTGCAGCTGCTGACGTTGCATCTGTAGAACCTTTAACCTCAGATCACCCATATGTTCAGCTGCAGAAGAACGATAACTTCTTATTAACCCCTCACCAGGCCTGGATGTCTCACGATTGCTTAATCGCTTTAGTTAAGCAGTTTGGCGAGAACCTTGAGGCTTTCCACAAGGGTGAGTCCTTACGCCGTATCGTCTAATCCACGATAAGGCAAAGAGTGCATCGTATCTACACGATGAGCCAAGCTTCTCATGGCAGTAACTTAAACTGCCATACACAAGGCCCGAGTTTTATACTCGGGCCTTGTGCGTTTTATAAGCTCCAAAAATGCAGAGTACTTGCTCTTAGAACTTTCAGTTTGCACTAAACGATCTATGCCTAACTTGCTTTGCTATGATTAACTTAGTGAGTAATTATTGAGGGCATACTATGGCTAAGTTCGAAATTTGCGTAACCTCTTTGCAAGGAGTTAACGCTGCTTTAGAGGCGGGCGCTGATCGTGTGGAGCTGTGCTCAGGTCTAACTGAGGGTGGTCTAACTCCATCTTATGCGCTGATTAAGCGAGCAGTTGAGATAGGCGGTGATGCTTTAGCTGTGAATGTCTTGATTCGCTCACGCGGTGGCGACTTTTTGTACGATGAAGATGACTTAGAGATGATGCTGCAAGACATTGAGCAGGCCAAAGTTTTAGGCGCTAAAGGTGTAGTTATTGGAGCCTTGAACGCTGATGGCACCATTAATGAAAGCTTCATCAAAGAAGCTGTTACTAGAGCACAAGGCATGACTGTAACCTTCCACCGTGCTTTTGATATGTGTGCAGATCTGAATGCCGCTGCAAAGCTACTCCACAGCTACCACGTTGATTACATCCTCACATCAGGTGGTGAAGCATCTGCTCATAAGGGCATGGCTAAGCTCAGAGAGCTTAATGCCGAGCCTAATCATCCTATCTATATTGCTGCAGCCGGTGTTAACAAGACTAATATCGCTGAGATCGCCAATACTACCAAGATTGAGCAATTCCACTTCTCTGCAAAAGACGTGGTTAAATCCCAAATGGTCTTCACCAACCCGTGCGTGCACATGGGTATACCAGGTGCAGACGAGTACTCCAACCCATGCACCAATCTCTCTGAGATCAGAGCAACCATGCAAGCCATCAACGGTTAGTGTTTCATAGTAGATATTGACATCTACACTTACAGTCACTGTCGACAAATCTCATATATGCAATGCTTAAATACTTGTCTAGTGTATCTAGTTATAGCACGGCTAATTGACTGAAATAGGATCGTTTCATATTTGGCTTGTGCGCCAAATGCTACCTAACAAATTATGAAAACCATAGAGGATCTCACATAATAGAAAGCAAAATGACTTATGTATGCTTTTTGTTAAATTGTTTGGTGTATCTATAGGAATAGCATTATGTTCCGAAGGTAGAGGCTACAAAACAATTTACGAGGCTTTGTATGTTGTGCTTTGCGCGGTCATATCGAAAAAGTAAGCAGAGAAGCAACGCTTTCTCGCGATAGCTTGAGATCTTTGAGGTCTCTTCGCTATGAAGTACCTCAGATCATAAACATGCTCTTGCAAAACAGGCCACTATCACCTGTTTGATTGTGTAGCGAGCATAATTAGATTTAGGAGATAGACCATGGCAGTATATGTAAACACCAATTATTCAGCCCTTCAGGGCCAGCGCTACCTCGGCAATGTCCAGAACTCACTGACTACTACATATCAGCGTTTATCAAGCGGTATGCGTATTAACAGCGCTAAAGACGATGCTGCCGGCCTCCAGATCGCCGATCGTTTAACCTCCCAGATTAACGGCCTCAACCAGGGCAACCGTAATGCATCTGATGGTATCGCCCTTGCCCAGACAGTTGAGTCAGGTATGGATGAAATTTCTGGCATGCTCCAGAAGATCCGTACCCTTGCAGTGCAAGCAGCAAATGGAACAAATACTGGCGAAGACAAAGCAGCACTCTCAAAAGAAGCTACCGCTTTAGCTAATGAAATCAGCCGTATTGCTAAACAAACAACCTACGGTGGCAAGCTTGTTCTTAATGGACAACAAGAAAATGATTTAACTATCTTTTCTAAAGCCCAAGCTAATGATAAAGGTAAAGCAGGTAATATCACTCTGCAAGTAGGATCCAACAAGGGCGACGTAATTAAGTTCTCCATTGATAACATGCAGTTCTCAAAAATTGGTAGCCGAGCTGACAGCACTGGTTTTAAGAAGACTAATGATGACGGTGTTATCAAGATTCAGAACAGCGCTGTTACTTTTGGCTTATCCGTAGCTTCTGGTGCAGCACTCACTATAGCTCTGATGGATAAAATGATTGCCGATGTCGATGCTAAGCGAGCCGATTTGGGCGCGATCCAGAACCGTCTTGAGAGCTCTATCCGCAACCAGTCTAACGTTGCAGCCAATGAGGCTGATGCCCGCTCACGTATTCGTGATGCTGACTTTGCAGAAGAGTCTGCAAACTTATCTCAGCAGTCCATCATTCAGCAGGCAGCCGCTTCCATGCTGATGCAGGCTAACACTCGTCCACAGCTCGGTCTGAGCCTATTAGGTTAATCTGAGGAGCTACAAAAATGGCAGTATATGTAAATATCCCATGACCAAAACGCGCGGCCGGCCGCTGCCCCCTGATGGCAATTTAAGTGGACACCAACACGTATGAAACCCGGGGCCGTGCTGTCCCACTTTGGCAGGTATTAACAAATTACTGCTGTGCACAGCTTTTTATGCTGTTTTCGTAGTCTCTATCTTAACAGCCTAGGATCACTTATAGCTATCAGTTTTCCTAGGCTTTACATCCCCTTATTTCCTTCCCGCCCATTGTCCTTCTTATCATTCTTTCAACATTTACACAAATCCACTTTTCTGCTAATACTGTTCTTAGTTAGCAGGCGTTGGTACCTTGTGTTGGTATTAGATGCTAAAAGCTCGAGTAAAAATTAAGGAACATGGTCTATTTTCGAACCATAAACAGGCATTTCATAAATCCGTATAATAAACCCGAACGTACAGGAAGACCTGTAGCGATTCTTTTATCGTAATGACCATGTTTAGCCTGCTATCTTTGTACATATCTAAATTTTGATGAAGGCTAAATGTAATGCATACATGCACTATCAATTCTGATCGTAATGTATTGCCATCTGAGTCTGGTGATAAGGGGACCAAGCTTCAAGATGTAAATACACGCGATTTGAATAGTAGTAAGTCATCAAATTCTTCCTCTAATGCATTTGTCCATAATTCATCTATCGGTGTAGATGTGCACGAAGCCCTAATGGTTTGTGTATATCAGAAAGCTGATCCATTAACTGGACAAGTATATGAAGAGAAATTTGAGAGTGGAACTACTAAGAAGGATCTAAATGAACTTATCGACTGGATTAAGTCTTTGAATCCAGAGATTATCCTCATGGAGTCTACGGGCGTTTACTGGTTCAGCTTTTATGATTTACTGGAAGATAATGGCCTTAGCGATATCACTGTGGTTGTAAATCCAAGAGACGTTAAAGCAATCAAAGGTAAAAAGACTGATCAGATTGACGCGGCAAGACTTGCTGTCGTGGCTAGAGTTGCTTCTTTTAATAAGTCTTTCATTCCAAATAGAAAGGTTAGAACGACTAAATTGCTAAGCCGTCAACTTACACAGCTAGTTCATGACAGACAACGTACTACTAATCGCATGCATAAGGTACTAGTAACTGCTGGAGCTCATTTAAAACAGGTATTCAGTAAGTTAACTGGCGTTTCTGCACAGAAAGTTTTAGGAGCAATTCTTTCTGGCATGGACGGTACTGAGCTGTACAACTTCATTGAGGAAAACTGCAAGAAGATCAAGAAAAGTACTGATGAGATCTTTGAGGCTGTTCAGATTGTTAACAATGATCCAAATATCATGAGTGCAATCAGACGCCTTGGTAATATCGGCAAATTTCTAGATCAACAGATTGCTGATACAGAGGAACAGCTTGAGGTGTTGCTTGCGCCTCACCGTGATCTCATGTATAGGTTAGAGACAATTCCTGGCGTAAGTCATGTAATTGCCAGAACTGTTGTTAGTGAACTAGGCTCTGATTGGAGTTCATTTGAAAGTCCGCGCAGACTGGCAGCATGGATTGGCTTAGCACCTGGAAATATGATGTCAGCGGGAAAAAATCGCCTTTCACGAACCACTAAAGGTAATAAGTATCTTCGCACACAGCTTGTTCAGGCTGGAAATGCTATCAGCCGAATGAAAACAGGTGGTTTTTTCGAGAAATTCCAAGCTCTTAAGGAACGTTGTGGTCACAACAAAGCTGTTGTTGCTACTGGTCATCGCATTATACGAATCATGTTTGCAATGGTTCGCGATAACACAGAGTTTGCTGATAGTGGTGTTGGTTCCCTTGCCAAACAACGCGTGGCTCGTGCATTGAAAGCAACAAGAAGCCTTTCTGAGGTAGGTTTCAATACAGAGTTTAAGTTGTCTAACTCCAATACTGGAGACACTATCCTTTTAACAAAGTCTACTGCCAAACCGATTAATCCGCCAAAACAAGCTGTCAAGGCAGAGCCAGCAAATGGGCTACACGCCACTCAAATTACAAGCGACGGCGAATCATTCTGCATAGATCCGAATCTGAGTTTGTTTAAAGTATTTGTAGATGGAGCTAAGAAGATCAGTTCGAAATGTATTCTTAGCCATGTAGAGTCACAAATCGCTTCAGCAGCTCCTTTGCTAAAGAAGAGCGATGCTAAAGATAGTCAGAGCACAGTTCTGTTATCAGAATTTGATGAGCTATCTACAGACTCACATCCGGACCTTTAACTAACTTTACAACATCTATTGCACCTGCCGCAATATGGGGTTTAACTACCTTCGTTTTTTTTCGCCTGTATAAAAGCCTATTCCCCACTAACGATCCCTGATATATATCGCATTCTTCGATAAATTTGTCGAGCCAACCTAAGCAAACAGCAATATTCGCGCTACCTACTTTTTGATATCAACGCCCAAACTTAGTTTTGATGCGAATTAATTCTCTCTTTTTACTCAATACCATACATTGCATGCCAATATGTCAGTATAATTCCGAATCAGCATGCTGCTATATTCTAGATACTTTAAGACATCCCAAAATACTGAACGGCATAAATACGACCTTTCCCGAGAAAAAAAGCAGGGGGTTACATAATATACAAACTACTCAGCTCTTCAGGGCCAGCGCTACTTAGGCAATGTTCAGAACTCACTGACTACTACATATCAGCGTTTATCAAGCGGTATGCGTATTAACAGCGCAAAAGATGACGCTGCAGGCCTTCAGATCGCTGACCGTTTAACATCCCAGATTAATGGACTCAACCAGGGTAACCGTAACGCTGCAGATGGTATTGCATTAGCTCAGACCATCGAAGCAGGTATGGATGAGATCTCTGGCATGCTCCAGAAGATTCGTACCCTGACCGTTCAGGCTACTAACGGCACTAACACTAGTGAAGACCGTACTGCAATAGGTAAAGAGATCGTTTCCTTAGCAAACGAAGTAAATCGTATCGCCACTCAAACCACTTTTGCTGGTAAGACAGTATTAAATGGCCAAAGTGCTGATGAGTCTTCACTCTTCGGTAAAGCTGCCCAAAACGGTGGTGATAAGACAAAGGCTGGTCCAGATGGAACTATGACTTTGCAGGTTGGTTCAAATAAGGGCGACACCATCTCCTTTACTGTTCAGTCTGTTATGTTCTCTAAGTTAGCAGGCAATGCTAACTTATTCGATGGTGCTGATAAGTTCTTTAAGAGCGACAACGGTGTTATTAGCATTCAATGGGATAAAATTAGCACAACCCCACCTGCTGCAGGTGCTCAAGGTGCATACCTTGGTGATGTAATCTCCCTTATGGATAGCGCAATTGCTAAGGTTGATGGCATGCGTGCCGATTTAGGTGCCATCCAGAATCGTCTTGAGAGCTCTATCCGCAACCAGTCAAACGTTGCAGCTAATGAGGCTGATGCTCGTAGCCGTATTCGCGATGCTGATTTTGCTGAAGAGTCTGCAAACCTGTCACAGCAGTCCATCATTCAGCAGGCAGCTGCTTCTATGCTGATGCAGGCTAATACCCGTCCTCAGCTTGGCTTAAGCTTACTTGGCTAATAGCTTAGAGTGAGGATTCACTAAGTTTTTTGAGAAGGCAGTCCTTGGTGGCTGCCTTTTCTTATTTTGGGCAGCTTAATTTGTTGTGTATGTGCTGTGAGGTGCATAGACGAGCGTAGAGTGCTATTAGAGACGTCTGTTTTGATTGGCGTGGGCTGATGCTTTTTTCTTAATGATGTGGCTGTATGAGGCGCATATTGCGTTATACGAGCGTTTAAGATGGTGGCTTTTTCTAATGGCCTTGTCGATTGTCTTGTTTTGAGAAGAGTGCTTCGCTGGAGGGGCGTGAGATTTTTTTAGATGGCTTGAGATTTTTTTTGTGGGTAGAAAAGCAAAAGGGAGGCGAAAGCCTCCCGATTTGCTTTGTGAGCAACAGCTCTACAAGTCCTACAGGGCCAATAAACTAGCTTAAAGCCTCTGCTAATTCATACTGATCATCACGGAACTTATGCTTCATGTGCTCAATACACTCGATAATGTCGTGGTGTACGAGCTCGCCACGCTGAATACCGATGCAGCGGCCGGAGTGGCCTTGGTGCAGAAGCTCAACAGCGTAAGCACCCATACGAGAGGCTAATACACGGTCAGCAGCTGATGGAACGCCACCACGCTGGATGTGACCGATAACGGTAGCACGGGTCTCAAGACCGGTACGATCCTCAAGCTCCTTAGCCATTGCGTGAACGTCAGTCTGGTTCTCGCAAACAACTAAGATAGCGTGACGCTTACCAGCAGCAATGGACTTCTCGATTGAGGAGTAAACAGTCTCTTTATCCCATGGCTTCTCTGGAACTAAAACAGCTTCCACACCGCAGGAGATAGCTGCAGAAACAGCTAAGTCACCACAGTGACGACCCATAACCTCAACTACAGCGATACGCTTGTGGGAAGAGCAGGTGTCACGTAAACGGTCGATACAAATAACAGCAGTGTTAAGAGCAGTATCAAAGCCGATAGTGGTATCGGTACCGGCAATATCGTTATCGATAGTGCCAGGAAGACCGATGCATGGGAAACCGAGCTCAGAGATGAGCTTTGCACCCATGTAAGAACCGTCACCGCCAACAACTACTAAAGCATCAATACCGTGCTCTTTCATTACCTCAACGCACTCTTTACGGATGTGCTCTTCTTTGAACTGAGGGAAGCGAGCAGTACCTAAGAAAGTACCACCACGGTTGAGCAGGTTAGATACGCTGACGCGCTCTAATGGGATGATGTTACCCTCGTGAAGGCCTAAGTAACCATCAAGGATACCACAGCACTCGTAGCCGTAATCTAAAGCGGTACGTACAACAGCACGAACTGCAGCGTTCATACCAGGAGCGTCACCACCGGAGGTTAAAATACCAATCTTTTTAATAGCCATGTTTTGTTTCCCGAGCCGGACAAAAGCAAAAAAGAACTCGTGGGTAAGATAAGTCGCAATCACACTCATAATTCACCGTAACAAAGCCCTGCTACAGCAAATTATCGACTAAGGATTTGCATGCTAATGCAAGAGTGCCTTAGTAAAACAAACATCCTGAATGATTTTGGGTATACCTTAATGCATTCAAGCTAATTACCTTGTAGACGCTATTGCATCTGCAAGATCGACTCATCTTAAAGCTGCTAAGTGGCTGCTTAGAGAATTTGTAAGCAGTTACTTAAAGTAGCTTGGTTTACCTACCATTGTACATCTTTGCGAATCAATGTGATACTGATCACACAGTATTTTTTAGATACGAAAAAAGAGCTGACGGTTGCCTAGCTCTTAAAATTATCTTGTAACAATGGTTTAAACGCTAATAAAGATAAGCACTGATAACTAATATTAAGCATGATCGCGCTAGCTTGTTCAGATGTAATACATGTACATACTTGCATGGCGTAATCTACTCTTAGTTATGAGTTGATATCTTGTTAAGTAAGGAGCGTGATCTTGATGCTAACAAGAGCATACAGCCCCTTACTTAATAAGAAGATGGCAAGAAAACTCGACTTTTAAAAGTGAAGGCTTTGCTTGCCACCCTCATTAAAGCTATTTAACGCTATTAGGCGTTAGCAACAGCTGCCTCAATGATAGCAGTGAAGTCAGGAGCCTTCAGAGAGGCACCACCAACGAGACCGCCGTCGATATCAGCCTGAGCAAATAACTCTGGAGCAGTCTTAGCGTTGCAAGAACCACCGTAGAGGATACGTACGCCGTCAGCAACTTCCTTAGAGAACTCTGCTAAGTAAGCGCGGATGTCAGCGTGAACCTTCTGAGCAATCTCAGGGGTAGCAGTCTTACCGGTACCGATAGCCCAGATTGGCTCGTAAGCGATAACTGCGTTCTTGAAAGAATCGATGCCGCAAAGGTCGATAACAGCCTTTAACTCATCGCGAACAACGTCCATAGTCTGACCGGCGTCGAACTGAGCTTCGGACTCTCCAACGCAAAGAACAGGGATAAGGCCGTTCTGCTGAGCTGCCTGATACTTCTGAGCGACGTACTCGTTTGACTCCTTGTGGTAGTCACGACGCTCGGAGTGACCAACGATAGCGTAGGTGCAGCCGAACTCACGTAACATTACAGGAGAGTTTTCACCAGTGTAAGCGCCAGAGGTGTGGATATCGCAATCTTCTGAACCGTAGGCAAGCTTAGAACCAGCAGATAACTGCTCTACCATGCCAATGAAAACGGCAGGGGCACATACTGCAACTTCAGCCATGCCTGCAGCCTTGTTTGCTGGCTCCTTTAAAGCATTAACCAAAGCAGTAACGGACTCCTTGGTACCATTGAGCTTCCAGTTGCCCATTACAAGAGGTGTTCTCATGATCGGTCTCCAAATCAAAATGTACGAATCATCGTTAAGCGCCTGCGACTAGTACGATGCAGCTTAAGCATAAAAGCTTTGCACTCAGCGAATTAATGATAGTTATGATACAGCATTTTGATAAGTTTTAGCATGTCATTGCAAGTGCTATCTGAATGCATTGAGCTAGTGTTAAGCGCATAAGGCTTATGAACGTCGGTAGAAAGCCAATTTGCAGCTGTGCAAGCTTTTGCAATCTAGATCTTATTTTGCAAAAGACGCGCATTAGCTGTGCAAATAATTTGACGTACAAGTGCATTTAGAGGCCAATTTAGCACGAGATAATTGTCATAAAAATATGATCATTTGAGTTTCTATGAAATAGGAGTTTAGGTTATCTATTCAATCGTGGTGGTCGGTGCAAAAATCTGCATTTGATAGGCTATTTGAATAGATGTGCTATAGCGGTGTGAGGCAGTTGCTCGCTATCTTGCGTTAAAGACTCTTTAGTGCAGCACTGAGGGATATGTTTAAGTTGTGGCAGGAAAAATTGCTTAAGTGACAATGGTGATAAAGAGGGATGTGCACTGAGGTAGGTCGTGGTTGTACAACTCGTTTTTGTAGTGCTATGTAGATTGCTTTTGATTATTTGGGGGCCGCAAAAACAAACAAAGCCAAACTTAGCTTTGATGCTTGAGTTTAGCTTTGCTTAAAATGCTCGATCAAAAGCACTCACTGATGAGCGATTTGCATGCAGTAATGCTTTTGTTTGAGATGGACTTATTCAGCGTCCTTAGCCTCTTCGCCGTCAGCTAGACGCTTAGCAGCCTCAGCAACTTCGTTGAGCTCTTCTAAGGTGAAGTCGTAGTGGTACTTAGAAGCTAACTTAACGAGCTGCTCTTTGAAGGTGTCACAAGCTGGAATAGCAGAGAACTCATAGTTCAGAGCTTCGTTGGTGTCTAATGCGTTGAAGAAGTTGATGATGTTTTCGACTGCCATAAGTCATCTCCATTTGTACTAGGCAAGATTCTTTTGGTCAGTTATTCACTGACTTGTTAGTTAGCATACACGCAAAGCTTATACCCAAGATAGCTAAAATCTACAATAACGTGATCAAGTCTCAATCAATTGCAGGTACATTGATATCGCTAAGCCGCATGTATATGCTGTTTGTTGCTTGATTGTGCAGCAAGAAATTTTTCTTAGTATGTATCTACCTATCAAAGACATTAGCATCATTGAATGTGTCTTATTGCCGCTTAGTAAGTTTTGTTGCAACAAAGCCATGCCGCTGTGGCAAGAACAGTTCAAGAGTGTATTGCTAGGCTAGCCTTGTTATCATTTGCATGATGGCTATTGCACATGTGCTTGCACGGTTAGCTTAGCTTAGCTTGTACATGTGGCTAAGGGAATATCTTTGCTATCTCTTGGGTCTTTAGTCGTGAGAGGTCTTTTCGACTACATCAGCAATGACTGCATCAAGTAGCGAGGCAATATCTTGAGGTTTCATGCCCACAGACATGCCACGTTTGCCTGCAGATACCAATATCTCCTCTTGATTGAGTGCTGACTCATCGAGAATGGTAATGGAGTGGCGTTTTTGTCCAAAGGGACTAATGCCGCCAACAACATAGCCAGTAACTCTTTGCGCAGTAGCAGGATCTACTGTTTGTAATTCCTTGAGCTTAACGGCACGGGCTGCTGTTTTTAAAGATATACGGCCACTGACCGGCACAATGCAGGTAACGTATGTCTTATCGTGGTTGAGGATGATAGTTTTGAAAACTTTGTTCTCGTCCATGTTGAGAGCATGGGCCGCATGCTTACCAAAGTCGTGGGTATCAGCTTCGTATTCATAAACCTTGTAGCTAGCCTTGTTCTTGGCCAAAAAGTCCAATGCAGGTGTCTTCATCTCAACCTCCTTAGAGCATATAGGCTCTGCACTTTTGGCATCATACCACTTGCATAGTTTGATGATGACTTCATGCTAAAAAATTTGCGTGGAGCGTATGTGATTGTGGCTTTGAAGCTTTTTTACTATGAAAAATAGTATGTCTTAGTGTGGCTTGGATTGACATGTTTTTGCTTAGGCTGGCTTATCTTGGCATGTCTTTGCTTAGACTAGCTTGGCTTGCCATGCTTTGTTTTGCAATGAGGGAGAGGCGAGCGCTATGGTTTGTCCGACTAAATTTTGCATAAGAGTCATGTTTGTTTGTGCCAAGATAACAAGGTCGGTTATTATGATGGTTTGACTGGCAGCTATTAAGCCTTGGTGCTTTTTTAGCCTAGCTCTCGTATAGGCTAGTGCTTGGGCATTGCTTGCTAGCGTTAGATGATTTGGTAGAGTAGGGAATTTTGCACTAATGGAAATTAAGCTTGCATCCTGGAATGTAAACGGCATCCGTGCTGTAGCTCAAAAAGAGGCTTGGCTCAATTGGTTTGCCGAGGATAAGTACGATGTTATTGGTTTTCAGGAGACTAAGGCTGAGCAAAAGCAGATTCCTGAAGAGATCGTTAATAAGCCAGGCTATCACTCATACTTCTGCTCATCAGTAGTTAAGAAGGGTTACTCAGGTACTGCTGTTTTCTCTAAGATCGAACCTAAGAGCGTAGAGTTAGAGCTCCCTGAAGAGGCTTTCCAAGGTGAAGGTCGTATTGTTCACTTAGAGTTTGAGAAGTTCCACTTCTTCAATGGCTATTTCCCAAATGGCGGTGGTGAAGTCTTAGACGAGAATGGTAAGCCAATTAAGGGCGAGTTTAAGCGCGTTCCATATAAGATGGGCTTCTTTGACAGCTTCTTTAAGTATGCTCAGGAATTGCGTAAGACTAAGCCAATTGTTGTTTGTGGTGACTTTAATATTGCTCACCAGGCTATCGACTTAGCCCGTCCTAAGACCAATGTATACAATACTGGCTTCTTACAGATTGAGCGTGACTTCTTAGATAAGTTCACTCAGGCCGGCTACATTGACACCTTCCGTCATGTTCACGGCAATGTTGAAGAGATGTACTCATGGTGGTCATATAAGATGCGTGCTCGTGAGAAGAACGTAGGATGGAGAATCGATTACTTCTTCGTCTCAGAAGAGCTCAAGGACAACATCAAAGATGCCACTATCGAAAAGGATGTATTTGGCTCTGATCACTGCCCAGTTACATTAACTTTAGACATCTAAACAAGCAAAAACTAAGACTCTACCTTTAGCTTAATAGCTTGATTTTGCAGCTTTATTGGCCCGATTGATTTTTATTGGGCGCTGTGGGTAGTAGTTTGGTTTAGGTTCTACAAAGGCATAGCTGTTCATGGTGTAGCGGCTGTGCCTTTGTTGTTTTTAGAGCATTTAAAGTGTCGGCAAGTTATGCTGTAGCTAGCTCTGACATGGCTTTTGTATGATTTCAATCTCATTTTTGACAACCAACTAAACTCAAGTAAGCCTAGAGTTTGTGGCGGGCGTATGATTAAAGGTGCGTGATAGTGTTTATGGGCTTTGGGTGTAAATGGCTAGGCTTTTTTAAGCTTGCTCTTCACTGTCATGAGGCGAGACAAATGTACATTTGATCTCAAGAACAAAGGAGTTACAAATGGCAACTAAGAATTATCGTTTTGCAGAGCGTGCTGACATTCCGCTCATCATCAAATTCATTAAAGATCTAGCTCACTTTGAGCATCTTGAGTCTGAGGTTACTGCCACACCTGAGTTGCTTGAGGACTGGTTATTTGCTCGCAAAACTGCAGAAGTAGTTTTTGCGTTAGATTCATCAGGCAACGAAGTTGGCTTTGCTCTGTTCTATCACAACTTCTCTACTTTCCTTGGCAAGGGTGGTATTCATCTTGAGGATCTGTTCGTAATCCCAGAGTACCGTAAGCTTGGCTATGGTAAGTTTTTACTGCATGTATTAGCTAGCATTGCTATTGAGCGTAAGTGCGGCCGTTTAGAACTTGATTGCTTAGATTGGAATACCAATGCCATCGAGTTTTATAAGAAGTACAACCCAACCATTATGGATGATTGGACAACTTATCGTTTCACAGGCGACTCTTTACAAGGCTTAGCTGATCTCGAGGTATAGCCTGTTAACAAGGCTCGTCCTTGAAAGTTTTCTTCTTACTTTCCTCAACTATTCATCACAGACGGGGTAGTGCTTTGGTTTTCACTAAAGATCTACCCCGTCTTATTTTTGCCTCAGGAAAGACAGCCTTGCTTTGATCGTTGCCCTTTTTTGATCTTGGATTTATGGCCAGTCTTAAGATCTTAGGTAGGGTGTGGGCGCTGTTTTTGATCTTGGCTAACTCAACTCTTCGGATACGTCCTTTACTTTTGTATGCTTTGAAGTACGCGCCATTGTTGTCAGGCTATATCTTGCTGTGATGGGATCTGTTAGTGAGCTTTTATATAAGTTGGAGTGGAGTTTCATGGTGGGCTTAGGTTTTTGCGGGGTGAGCTTCTTTTTGGGGGCGTCTTCAGTGTAAAGAGGATGTCAGAATATGATGGTTTTCAGTCAAAGCCATTTGCCAAATGGCGTGTAAAGTAGGATGATGTACAAGCGCGCCAATATGGTGCGTATATATGGGGCATAGCATCTGACTTGCTTCAAATGTGAGCAAATTGACCTGTAAAGCCTTATCTATACTGTAGTGTGCTTGTAACTAATTAGATCACTCCATACAATGTCAGACACGAATCTGAGCTTGTCTTAGATTATTAATTGGTCACTTGTAACACTTTGGCCTGTGCCATAAATACGGCACGCAAAGAGTATTAAGCGATTAGCACTGACGATTTTTAAGGCTGATGGGGGCCGATTCGTTCTGCTTCGGGGATAGCTCTTGTTAATCTCGTGTGCATCTCTTGATGCAAGGTTCTCAAGCAAAACTTATATGCCACATTATCTTTATTTAATGTCGGTTGTTTTGTTTACCGCCTTGTTAAGTGCTTAGCTTAGTATTTTTTAGGTCACACGTTCTTCGCGTTATAGAAATATTGACGGTGGCATAGTGTTTAGACCGAACTGCAAGCGCGTGCGCTTGTTATTCAACAACAGAAACAAAGGAAAGGTCTTGTAAGTAGGCATGAGCTTATGAACATAGACCAGCAATTGATATGAATGTAATTCAAGTATTACCGAAGATCGGTAAGCTCTTTGAGCGATTTACCACAGCGTTATCAATCCTCTCAACTGTTGCAGTTCGCTTCTACTATTACTACCTAACCTACACCAACAAGTAAGAAAAAAAGGTGGTTTCTATGAACCTGATTAACGAACCAATGATCCCACAGCCGCCATTATTCCGCGACGGTATTGTGGACACAAGGATTAACAACGTGTTACCTCTGCTCCCTCCAGTGGCCATTATCGAAAAGTTTCCGACCACTCCAGCTGCCGACAGCTTAGTACTTCAGACCCGTCAAGCCATTCACAACGCAATGCAGGGTCTTGATGACCGTTTAGTAGTTATCACCGGTCCATGCTCTATCCATGACACCAAGGCTGCCATGGAATACGCTCAGCGCTTACTGCCACTGCGTGAAAAGTACAAGGATCAGCTCGAAGTTATCATGCGTGTATACTTTGAGAAGCCACGCACCACTGTAGGTTGGAAGGGCCTTATTAATGACCCTAACATGGATGGTTCATACGACATTAACAACGGCCTGCGTATCGCTCGTAAGCTCTTAGTTGATGTCAACGCTATCGGTATGCCTGCAGCTACTGAGTTCTTGGACATGATCTCTCCACAGTACATCGATGAGCTCATCTCTTGGGCTGCTGTGGGTGCACGTACTACCGAGTCCCAAATTCACCGTGAGCTTGCCTCAGGTATGTCTTGCCCAATTGGCTTTAAGAACGCTACTGACGGTTCTGCTAAGATTGCTGTTGATGCAGTGGTCGCTGCTCAGCATGAGCACACCTTCATGACTGTTACTAAGATGGGTCATGTAGCTATTGCTCATACTCGTGGTAACGAGGATTGCCACATTATTTTACGTGGTGGTAAGACTCCTAACTTCCAAGCTGAGGCAGTTGCTGACGCATGCTCTATGCTTGGCAAGGCTAAGCTCCCAGAGCGCGTCATGATTGACTTCTCACACTCTAACAGCTTAAAGCAGTTCAAGAAGCAGTTAGATGTTTGCACCGATGTTTGCAATCAGATCGCTTCAGGTTCACACAGCATTTTCGGCATCATGATCGAAAGTCACTTAGTAGAAGGTCGTCAAGATCTCTGCGATGACAATTCTAAGCTTAATTACGGCCAGTCCATCACCGACGCTTGCGTAGGTTGGGAAGATACCGAGATCATGTTAAAGCAGCTCAACGACGCAGTAATTGCCCGTCGTAACAATAAGGCTTAATCGATATACTCGACAAGTCTTACCTCCTCTAGCACCTCCACTGTCGTATGTTCAATTACAAGGCAGTGGTGGTAGCAAAACTCTCAGTTTGTGCAGTGCTTGGTTTACACATCGATAATACTGCCAAACTAAACTCCCCCACAACACCGAAACTAAACTATTACGTGCATGAGCTAGACATAGCTGTTAGATATTGCATGTCCTTACTATTTTTACGATACAGGCTCGTGTAGTGCGCTCAGTTGCTCAGTAGCTCAGTTACTCGAGTAGCGAAGCGCAGTAGCTCAGTTATTCATGTAGCAAAGCGCAGTAGCTTAGTTACTCGTGTAGTGCGCTCAGTAACTCAGTTATTAGTGCAGCGTAGCTAAGGTGCTCATTTGCCATAAGATCATGGTCAATGACCATAGTTTGACGGTGTCTAAAGTTTGTGAGGGATTAGATTAAGATATTGCTTGATACGAGAGCTTGCTTGCAAGCTTTTTTGCACTAGATGGCGCATTGCAATGTACTTTGCGTTAAAATGCAGACATCCTAATTAGGATGCCTTTACAACCCGTTTTCTTTTAGCTTCGAAGCGCAGTGACCTGCTTTGGTAGCGCTTTAACTCATCACATCGCTTTATCTTGGAGCTAAGCAATGCTTAGACTTCAGTTAAGGTCGAGAGAGGAAAATATGCACGCATTATCACTGGACAAAGACAAGATCAAAATCCTACTTTTAGAGGGTGTCGATCCAAGTGCGGTTGATGTTCTGCATCAGGCAGGCTACACCAACGTTGAGTATGATAAGAAGGCCTATGATGGCCAAGAGTTACTCGACAAGATCGAGAAGGTTCACTTCCTTGGTATTCGTTCTCGTACTCAGCTTACTCGTGAAGTTTTAGAGCACGCAAGCCGTTTAGTAGGCGTTGGTTGTTTCTGTATCGGTACTAATCAAGTTGATCTTGAAGCTGCCGCTCAGATGGGTATCCCAGTTTTCAATGCTCCATACTCCAACACTCGTTCTGTTGCTGAGTTAGTAACTGGTGAATACTTACAGTTACTGCGCGACGTTCCTGCACGTAATGCCCTTTTACACCGTGGTGGTTGGAATAAGGTAGCTCATGGCTGTTATGAGGCACGTGGTAAGACCTTAGGTATTATTGGCTACGGTCACATTGGTACTCAGGTAGGCATCATTGCAGAGAGCTTAGGTCTCAAGGTTATCTTCTTCGATATTGAGAACAAGTTAGTTTTAGGCAATGCTCAGCAGGTTAATAGCTTAGATGAGCTCTACGAGAAGGCTGACATCGTTACTCTGCATGTACCAGAGACCGATGACACCAAGAATATGATTGATGCTGCTGCCTTTGCTAAGATGAAAGACGGTGTCTTCTTTGTTAACGCCTCACGTGGTACTGTTGTTGATATTGATGCTTTAGCTGATGCTTTAAGATCCAAGAAGGTTGCTGGTGCTGCTTTAGACGTTCACCCAGTTGAGCCTGCATCAAACAACGACGAGTTTGTCTCTCCAATGCGTGAGTTTGACAATGTAATCTTAACTCCTCACATTGGTGCTGCTACTGAGGAAGCTCAGCGTAACATCGGTATTGAGGTTGCTCAGAAGCTCGCTTTATACAGTGACAATGGCTCAACCTTAACTGCAGTAAACTTCCCAGAGGTATCCCTGCCAGCTAAGCGCGAGAGCGTCTCACGTTTACTCCACGTTCACAAGAACACCCCAGGTATCATGCAGAAGATCAACGAGGTCTTTGCATCCAAGGATATCAACCTTGCGGCACAGTACTTGCAGACTTCAGGTGATGTGGGCTATGTAGTAATGGACATCAACTCTAACGAACCAGAGGCCATCGTTCCATTACTTAAGCAGATTCCAGGTACTTTAAAGTGCCGTATCCTCTACTAATCTTAGCTGATTAGTTTAAGAGAGTGACGGTTTTCAAGCGCCATCAGTTAAAAACAAACCATGTGTATGACTATTCTCATTCACTTGCCTGTATGTGAAGATGTGATGAGCGCTTTTGACACTGTCATGTAGACGAATAGCAGACCCACAAGGTCTGCTTTTTTGTTTTTAAGGCTTAAAGCACGTGATGTATTTGCGTCCTTAAGCCTAGGTGTGACCTAGCAGTCAAAGCCTAATTTATGCACTTGAGTCTCAAAAGTAAGAGAAGGTGACAGCTCAAGCTTGTTATGTACATCGCAAGCATATTATGTATAAGCTCACATTACCTAGCTTTGATCTTTTGACTACTTTACGAGAGCTAACTTGCAATAATGGAAGATTCTATTCTTCTTAATGGGTGCAAAATTAGGTTAGATGCGTATGACGGTGTAAGATATACGCACATTTGTTTTTAGAGCGGATCAGAAGTTATATGTTGAACCGAGTTACTCGATTGACACTTGCAGCCTTAGGCTGTGCATACTGCAGTCTGATGAGTGCTAATGCACTTGCATCTAGTGATATCGCTGTTTCAACAGCTAACAGCTGGCGCTTTGTCGAAGACCCAGAGTACGCCTACGCAAAGGGCAGCTCCTCTAAGCTTTTATCTTTAAAAGAGGCTGTTCTGCACCACGCTTTGATGATTAAGATCAATAAGAACATGATTGACTCTTATACCTTCAAGGTAGGCTGCATCTTACAAAATCCAACCCCTCTTTTTGAGATTAAGGTTAATAGTCTCGACATCCGTTTGTTTGACAGTGTGAACGACTTTGTTTTTGCTCGTTTCATCGTCGACAACAATCAAGAGTACTCACTGCGTGGTGAGCTCTCTGGTAGAAACCGTATTATCTTTGGTCCTATCACCAAGACCCAAGAACGTTCATTAAGCGACCTGTTCTTACAGATGCGTGAGGGCGGTGAGCTTAAGATTGCTATGCTGCAGGGTGATGTCACTAAGGCGCGTATTTATGAAGTCCCATTAGCTGGCTTCATTGATTACTCTGACAAGATTATGAAGAGCTGCACCGACTATAACGTGCTCTATCAAGGTAAGCCTAATTACCTGCCTGATTACATGTCAAAAGAGCCTGAAGGCTATGCAGTTAAGGACTTCTCATTAAAGGAAGAAGAGGAAGAGGTAATCGATCCAAACGCACCACGTCCACAGCCTCCAAAGGAGACTCCAAAGGAGGAGCCAAAGCAAGCACCTGCTCCTGAGGTCATGCCTTTTGCTCCAGGTGGTGGTCCAGCCTCTATCGGTGCTGATGGCCGTCCAGTAGGCGCAAATGGTTCTGCTGCACAAGGCACTCAAGGTGGTGCTGTAGATAAGTCATTTGGTGCCGCTCAGGGCCCAATGCAGATTGGTCCAGATGGTCGCCCTGTTGCTCCTCAGCAAAATGATCAAGCAGCTGAGCCAGCCGCTCCTGCTCCAACTCCTGAGGAAAACCAGGCATTTGACATCTTCTAAGATTATTTAGAACGAAACAACTAAACTAATATGAGTACCACCATATACTCATACCCTGAACGGCCGCTTATGCGGCCGTTCTTATATGCGCAGCCCCAAAAGCCAAACCAATGCCACGCTGATGCCATCCTAAGCTGCTCCCTTGCTTAGGCAGTCACAGACAAGCTAGCGCTTGCAGACACCGATAATCTAGCGATTGCAGCCCCTGGTAAGTGCCCTGCCGCAAGTAACTTATAGGCACGATGCGAAACCGTCTGCGAAGCGACGCTCTAAAGCAGTAACGACACAAAGGAAAGTAAGACACAGCCACAAGCTATCACTGAATTAGCAGCAAGTGGTTAAATAGTCTGCAATGCGAATGATTAAAGCAGGGCCATGTATTCCAAACCACCAAACCAAAGCATAAACGGCAGTACGTGCTTGCCAGAGCTGTAAGCTAAGGAAACTAGGTGGCATGATTCTGCGCAATGCTTAATCGAGAAAATAGCACTGACATGAGATGGCAGGGAGGATAGCTAATTAGGCTTATGCTACACAACGACCTTAGATAAAACCATTAGAGTTGAGGTTTTATGTAAAAATAGATGTGGTTAATTTTGAGTAGATACAAAAAAAGATGCTTTCGCATCTTTTTATGTATTGGTGCCCAGGGCCGGGGTCGAACCGGCACGGATGTTTAGTCCGAGGGATTTTAAGTCCCTTGTGTCTACCAATTTCACCACCTGGGCGATCAATTTTTGTTGTCAGGTCGCGGACAACGAGGACTATTATATATACTTTTACTCAAGGTGCAAGCACTTTACAAAAAAAGTTTTGCTTCTGCCCCCAAATGAGGAGTATTAACAGCATAAGGCCATTGTAGAAGACAGCCAATCAATGCCACCGTTGCACTAGACCAAGCAAAGAAGTCGTAACTTTCCAAAAATAGCAGCTATTAACCTCAGTAAAACTATGGCCATGGAGCTAAATAATTATCAGCTTCCGTACGTTGTTCTATTAATAGGCTCGCATGATGCCTAAAGACTAGGCAATTAGCAATTGAAAAGATTAGGCAATGCCTAAAGATGCTCGATAATATGTGGCAGCGTTCTTTTGGCCTTATTCCATAGACTAAGCTCTATATCGATCCTTTACTGCCTGAACAAATGCCATCACGAATAGCCACAAAATGCCTGTGTGCCTAAGTGAGTGCGTTTAGGTGCAGGAGTGCATGGTGCTCAGCTAGGCTGTCGACGACATTAGCCTATGAGCATTTTGTAGCAGATATTAGTAGAGAGACTTCTTTAGCTGAGCTACTCGTTAAGATGCAATTAGGTTGCTAAAGATAGCGCGATTGAGAATGGATGCTTTGAGTTAAGGCTGTGCTAAAGTGCACTTGGATGAGATTGGGCGTGAAGATGATTTTGCAGAGCGTAGAAACAAAAAAAGATGCTTGCGCATCTTTCTTGTAATTGGTGCCCAGGGCCGGGGTCGAACCGGCACGGATGTTTAGTCCGAGGGATTTTAAGTCCCTTGTGTCTACCAATTTCACCACCTGGGCGATCAATTTTTTGTTGCTGTCATGTCGCTGACAACGGTGCTAATTATATAGAATTTGCAGCCTAGTGCAAGATGTTTTTAAAAAATCTGTTGAGCTTTTATTAAAAGCGCTTAAACAAGCCATGCACGCATGCAAGTATTGAGTGTATAAAAGCCATCTTAATGCGTATCCATGGTTCAGGTAGCATCAGCTTGTGGTGCTGTGTGAATCTGAGTTGTAGCTGATGAGATAGTTCAGGATTGGCGTTAATGACCGGTATAATTGCCAAACACATAGTTCTAGCCTAGTTTGGGGTTTAGGAAAGTATCTTTGATACGCCTATCTAGCCTAGATTTAGGAAACATGCAATGCAGCCTGTATTACCGCTAATCAAACTAGCTGTTGAGCGAGGCGTTGCTTACCTTGTTACATACAAGTCTGAGTGGATTCCTGCTGTTAAGAACGACAAAGGCGAGATAGTTAAAAGAGCGCATTGCCGTACTTATGACAGACGTATTGTCGGTAGTATCAGGGGTAATGGCCGTTCAGGCTATGTAGACTTGAGAGAGTGGTTTTTTCAGGATTATACAGAACTCAAAGACTACGTAGTGTTTAGAAACGCGGATGCCTCATACTCTTTTGAGAAGAAAACAGACTCAATTACTCACAAGGAAATGCAGCCTGTAGCAAAAGGGGACGTAAAATCTAATACAATCTCGGCTCGTGATAGTCAGCAAATCTCTTATGTAGCAAATCTCTTATGTATAAAAGCCATACCGTAAGGGTATTGAGCAGCGTTTAGGCGTGCTTCAAGCAATACCTCTTATATTAGACGATAGCGATCAAGCGACCGACTTGCAATTGCTAGAGACGATTACACAGGCTAGTTTGCTTAGGCCTTGGTCTCTTTGGATGCTCTGTTCAATAATCTTGATAAGATAGTAGTTGAAAGGCATGACAATGGCGTCTACTAAAAAGCAATTGATGCACATCTAGCCAAGTTGTTACAGGCAATACATTGTCAGGTGCCTATATCTTTGCAGGAAGTATCAAAGCTCTCAGCTGGTAGTATTGATAGCATGATCAATTACCTCACTGAGGTTGACTGCGATTATGTGGATGATGATATTGATTACAGCAAGCTTTTGTAAGCTGATTGCTTACTAAATCAAAGTTTTGCTAGACACGCTTTGTATGAGCTTTCATACAAGACCATGGCAACAATAAGACAAAGTACAGCAAAATATGTGTACAAGGCACGGAGAAGAAGCCTGTAGAAAAAGGATTGGTTGCTGTGGTTTTGAGGGGGGTTAACGTGATGCTAAGAAGCTTTTTGTGGTATTAGCAAGAAGGTGCTGAACAGCTACTGGGCATAAGGTGAGATTTTGCATAGCCCAGAAACAAAAAAAGATGCTTACGCATCTTTCTTGTAATTGGTGCCCAGGGCCGGGGTCGAACCGGCACGGATGTTTAGTCCGAGGGATTTTAAGTCCCTTGTGTCTACCAATTTCACCACCTGGGCAATCAATTTTTATTGTTATCAGGTCGCTGACAACGTGGCTCATTATAAGGATTTTCACATCCTATGCAAGCATCTAAATGAACTTTTTGTAAAAAAGATCATAAGAGTATGTAAGATGCTGATATTTAAGCCGTTTGTTTGTCTTTGCGTCTGATGGTATGAATGCTAATAATCTTAACTTTTGAGGGCTTAATAGCCAATATCTGTGGCTGTGTTGAAGAGTTTTACAAAAGCAAAGATAGAGATTTTTGAAGAGTAGGCATAAGCCTTCGGCTAAGCTTTGATCTTTGCATAAGCATTTTGGCCATTGCTTGTAAGCCTTGCCGCTTTCGCTGCATATCTTTATATGCCTAGCAATGCTTACGCTGGCGATCTTATTCGAGCGTATGCTACTTGTCCTTGCTCATGATCTTATGCTCTATGCTATGAGATGAGGTGGGCAGTGGTGGCGCTTTTGGCGTAGGCGCTAAGAGGCTTAATGGGGCGCAAAAAGCAAAGGCCGCAGTAGCGGCCTTGAGCGTAAGTATGTGCATGAACATAAAGCATGGGCGTTATGTCAGGGCACCATACTTATTTGTCGTCAGCTGGCTTAACGTCAGCAAGCTGCAGATCGCGGTACTCTTCAGCGTCTAATGAAACTGACATTTCAATGATGTGTGCTTCATTAGTGTTAGCGTACTTCACTTCGACATTTTCTTGAGTTGCCTGAGGAATATACTTTCTCAGAACAGCTAAGATCTCGTCGTTGAGCTGAGGTAAAAAATCTGGGCTGTTGATACCAGCTCTATCATTAATGAGCAAGATACGCAGTCTTTGCTTAGCTGTTTCGCTACTGCTCTGCTCTTCTTTATCTGAGTTAATGATTTTCATTAACGAAGACATTAAAGACATATATTCGTCCTATCTTGTGTTAGTAGACTAAAGTCCAATAACAGCATCAAAATCTGTTGAGTCTCATATCCTTTTTAGATAGCGCAGCAGTCCTGTTGAGCATTGCCGCTGTGTTCGTTTATGCACGAACTATCTTTTTAAGCCCACATCTCGTGTTGTAGCTGCAGCTTGTAGCTTTTGAATAAGCATTATTATGTGCATGTATTGATGAGATTCATCGAGCAAACAAGCACATGTTAAATGAGGCTTAGGCACTTTGTGCTAAAAGCCTATTAATCAAGTTACGAGAGTAGATTTATTTCAAGAGTATGAGTAAAAGTGCTCTTAGACCTTATTAACTGCAAGCTAAATTAAGGCTAGGGTAAGAACTATTTACCAAAGAGCTTGGAGAACCAGCCCTTGTTTTCTGTCATGAAGCGTAATGGAACGTCATCACCGAGGAGACGTTCGACGGCATCCTTGTATGCCATACCAGCCTCAGACTTATCAAACATGATGATAGGCAGACCCTTGTTAGATGCCTTTAAGACATCAGCAGACTCAGGAATTACGCCTAAAAGAGGAATGGTAAGTAACTCGTGAATGTCATCAAGAGATAACATCTCATCCTTACGTACACGAGATGGCACGTAGCGGGTGAGTAATAAGCGGTGATCTACTGGCTTCCAACCATTTTCGGCACGACGTGACTTAGCATCGAGAATACCAATGATACGGTCAGAGTCACGAACTGATGAAATCTCTGGGTTGGTAGTAACGATTGCAGTATCAGCATAGTACAGGGCAATTAAAGCACCTGACTCAATACCAGCTGGGCTGTCGCAGACGATGTACTCAAAGCCCATGTCAGACAGCTCCTTAAGCACACGGCCTACGCCTGAATAAGTAAGGGAGTCTTTGTCCTTAGTCTGAGAGGCAGCTAAAACGTAAAGGTTGCCACCTTCAGTGTTCTTATCACGAATCAGAGCCTGGTTTAAACGAGCCTCACCGTGTAATACATTGATGAAGTCATAAACAACACGACGCTCACAACCCATGATGAGGTCAAGATTACGCAGACCGACGTCGAAGTCGATAACGCAAGTCTTGTGACCCTTTTGTGCCAGACCAGTTGAAATAGAAGCAGCAGTGGTAGTCTTGCCTACACCGCCCTTACCTGAGGTAACAACGATGATGTGAGCCTTGAAGATATCATCAACAGGCTTATCTTCCTCGTCATTTCTAGTTGCTACGTCTGCAGCATTAGCTTCCTGTTCGTTGGTCTCAATGTTGTCTTTGCTTTCTGACTTTTCAGTGCTGTTTTCTTGCTCAACAGAGCTGCTCTTTACTTCCTCTTCGGAAGCAGCACTAACATCAGCTGCTTTTGACTTGTCGGATGTATCTTTCTTAGCCACTTGATCCAGCTTCTCTTGTGATGGTTGTTCTTTAGATGCTTCAGACTTTTCGTCCTTAGCGCTTGATTCTTCATTGCTCTTATCAGAAGTGCACTCATCCTTAGACTCTTCATTAGACTCTTTTTTGTCTGTGCACTCTGAGCTATCTACCTTGGCATTAGCGTCAACTTGAGTCTCTGTAGAGCAATCTGAAGAAGTCTCATTAGTGCTTATCTTCTCTTCGCTCTTAGAGGTCTCAACCTCATCGCTCTTAATTAACTTTTCTTTGTTATCAGCAGCAGCTGTGGTTTTAGTAGTCTTGCTAGCTGATGTAGTCTTTTTACGGGCCATGATTGTAACCTTTGCCAGTCAGTATGCTGAGCATTAAACTTGCGTGTTTGGGGTAAACCGACTGTAGCGGTAAATTTTGTATCTGCCATGACAAAATATATTAAAGTTCTTGTTAAACCTTCAATAATCTTGTTTAGACAGCGTGACTATCAATACTCTAGAGTTCTAGTTCATTGATAAGTAAAACTTTTCTTTAGTTGCGGAAGTCAGGCAAGGTTGAATAATTCAAATTGCCATCGTTGAGGGTAATTACAAGCCCTTCTTTCTTCGCACAAACTTTCGATAGTTCTTTATCGTTATCAAGATCTTCACCGGTACGGTAGTTACCGGCAATGGAGATCACGCCAGGATTAAAGTTTCCTTGCACGTGAATAATCGCATCTTCTAAACCAGGATCTTGATCGTTCTTTGGTGCGCCTGCAAAGATATCTGCACCATTGACGTTGCCGAAGACAAAAACATGGTGAGATGCAACAACACGTGCATGCGTACTTACAGAACCATAGATTGCAATTGAGGCATTGTCACCATTAATCTTTTCGCCTGAGCGGACATTGCGGCGCACAATACGAACAGGAGCAGGTACAGGGATCTCATACGGTACTTTAACTTCGTAAGGTACCGGGATCTGTACAGGCACTTTGACCTCAATAAATTTGGTGATGATCTTTGGCTTGAGATTCTCCTCTCTAATTCGCGCATAGCGGTTGGAATTAACCACCGGAATACGACGTCGAACTAAAGCCTCATATCGATCTTCATTGATGACGCCAGTGACGCCAACTAAAAACAAATCGTGAGCACGGCAAACATCCTGAAGCTTAAGGAAATCAAAGGAGTTGAGATTTCCTACATTTTCAACGTTAAGTACTACAGATGTATGCTTATATGCGTCATGAGCACGATCAACTTTAGAAGATAGGATCTGCTCTAACTCTTCGACCGATCCACTTTGAATCTTAATTGCGGCCAAAGAAAAGCCCGTATGAGAAATATCGCCGACGGGCAAAGAATTGTGCTGCACTTGTGGTGCCGAATCCATTCTTCAGGTCCTTTTTTGACTGATGAGCGATCAGCTTTGAGATTGCCATAAGCAATTAAGCAAACGCTATTAGCTATTACAAGCGCTTGTTAGTGAAATTGATTGCCAGAATTGCTAATCGATAGAGCACTTGAACATACTATGGTTGCACTAGATTGCTGATCGATTTAATTAACTCATCGCCACGAAAAACTATTAACCTGACAATTCTAACACATAAGCTGATTCTTATTAGCAAAAGCACCGCAAATGATATGTCATCCGTAACTATGAATGTCAGCATTTACTCTGAGCACTAAGCATAATCATTAATATGAGCAAGCTCTTTATAAGAATAAAGTCAACTGTGCATTGGTTTAAAACATTTAGTGCCATGTTGTGCATCAATTTATACTAAAGAAACGATCTCTTAGATTATCAAGAACAGTATGCTTGCATAGCGACTACAAAACGGTATCAATACAATAGAGAGTAATGCATTTAAGTGAACTTAGCTTTGTTTAGGTATATGGCAGTTGTCACGGCTTGAAAGATATAAGCTTGATTGCAAAGAGTCTTTAGCATAAGATTTTCGGCCATGCTTTAGGCTAAAGAGGCTCCTTTATAGCGTTAATCTTAGCCTAGATATCTTGCACAGCTAGTGCAAACATACGTGCCTAATGTTTCGTGGCACAACTAGAGGATTATTAAATGGAACGTTTGGCTTACGTATACAAAAGCCGCAAGAAGTTGCGCACTTATCTGTATATACCTGAGAAGGATGTGTTCTCTCATATCCCATCAGGTTTAATGGATGCTTTTGGCGCTCCTGAGTTTGTTATGGTGTTTAAGCTCCATAAAGAGCGTAAGTTACAAAAGATCACAGCTGAAGATCTGATAAAGGCTTTTGATGAAAAAGGCTTTATGCTGCGTATCGATTTAGAGAACGAGGAAGACAATATGCTCAATCAAGAGCGTGCTCGTTTAGGTCTGCCTCCTTTAGAAAGAGAACAGATTAGCGACTACTTCCACTAAAATGCACAAGACGCTCTTGTGCACCTGACACCCCTCTCGTATCAGAGCTGCGTTTATACGCGATCTGATACGAGCCATGATCCTAAATGCGATCCTGCCTCTTTATTACCCGCCTTAGCAGCCACCATCTGATCTAGCAAGAGAAGATGCACCCTCACCCCATTAAGCAAAACAGACAAAAAAACGACGAAAATGCCACCCCACCGCAAGATAAAGTGAGCTTAGAGTAGGCTAAAGAAAGCAAAATACGCTGCGCTTAGAGTGTGCTAAAGAAAGCAAGATACAATGCGCTTAGAGTAGGGCAAATCAAAGGGAGTCTTGACTGAAAGCGCCATTTTAGGCAGTAAAAATTGCAAGTAGACATAGTAGCTACTTAAGGCTTGAGCTTGATAAGCTGCCTTACTTTTTTGTAATTTCAGGCAGCATATCTAAGTATTGATTAAGCTTTAGAACTTACAACAAATGATGGTGCAATCATTCTCTTGCTTAACGTCATTGGCAAAGCTTAATAGCTTCTTCTTTAAATTATGGACAGTGTCCTTAGCGCTATCAAAGCTCTCGTCTGAAAGCATTTCCTCAAAGCCTTCTCCACCAAGCTTCTTACCATGGTGGTTAACGAAGTCGAGGATACCGTCAGTGTAGAGCAAGATGCTATCGCCTTCATCAATATAGATGTCGTAGCTTGAGTAGCACTGGTTTTTATCGCTGCCTAAAACGACATCAGAGCGGATATCGATGTACCCAAAGGTCTCATCCTTGCGCTTGATTACTGGCAGTGTATGACCTGCGTTGAGTAAGGATACGCAGTTAGTGTTCTTATCAATGAGCATGATACACATTGAAGATAGAGTCTTACCCTCATACTTACTAAAGAGCTGCTTGTTAAGGATAGTAACAGCCTCGCCTAAGTTAATGAGCTTGCGTGAGCACAGCTCCACTAGCTGACTTGTAAGCATAAGATTGAGGCTAGCTGCATCGTAAGCGATCTTACCCGTACGGTTAACCGTACCGATCACAACCGCGCTAAAGTCATTGCTTAGCTTAAAGTAGTCAAAGTAGTCACCAGTGTAGCTATCTGCACGCCTGCTATAAATAGCCATGTTCTCAGGCAGCTTTAACTTAAGTTTGTTTAAGTTATTCTCAGACTCATTTTGTACCTTTTGTAACTTAAGCTCTTTAATTGAAGTCTTAAGCTTGTCACCAGAGACATTCTGCAGCGACTGAGTGTACTGATAGAGAGACTTGGTCATGAGCAAGACGCGCTTTGAGAGTGTTCCAATCTCATCATTACGCTCTGGCAGATCTTTAGAGATACGATCCAATAGATCGCTATCTTGAAGCAGGCCAGCCATGTGTCTGAGCTTGTTATTAATGGTCTCAATATCGGCAGCATCCTTCTTAGAGTGCTTTAAGAACAGCGCCAGACCAGTAAAACATAGTAATAAGCCAACTAGACCAGTGATAAGCAGATAATGAGTCAGATTAGTATGGTTGTTATTATCTCCACCAGTTACTATGATGAACCAATTTGCAGGAGCAAAGTGTCTAATCGTAATGTATCCATCAATATTCGGATCGAAATGCTGTGAGATGCCAGTGACCTTTGCATCATTTAACACATTCTCAGGGATAGAGCGAATGAGTTCATCCGGGATCGCTGTATCGGTTAATGAATTGTAGTCAGAGTCAATAAGTAAGATCTGTAAAGATGTAGATTCGGAAGCATACTTAACTGTCTCATTGATGCTATAGGCGATCAAACGCTTTAAGACAATGTCCTGCTTGTGCAGTCTAGAGATATCACTAATAAGTACTAGCTGCAGGTTACCTAAATTGCTCAGAGGTGAGGCAGAAACTAAGTAGGCAGCACGACGAGTTACATCGCTCTTATTGATATTGATCTCATCATGAACAATAGGAGAGGAGTTGCCTGGAGCAATGCTTGCTGGTGGCCGTGGCTGTATTACATGAGCAGTATGAATATGCTGCGCATCCACGTATTGAGCCTCTTTATGATCGCGTGTAGCTAAAGCTGATGCTGCGGTCATGGCGTCTACATACAACTTATGTTCAGAGGCTATAAAATCATGTTTATCGTTATCCTCGATTGATTGCTCATTTTGAACATTTTCAAGAATCCTAAGATCATGGTTCTTTTTATATGACTGCATAAACATCTCATACTCTTGATCTGAGATGTCACGGTACATAACCGAGAAACTATCGGTTTTCTTGTCAGATGCATCAACAATAAAACTAAAGAGGTTGCGCTTAGACCCTTGGTTATATAGCTCAGAGAGCATGTAACGATGTGAGTCATCTAAGAAAACATCCTCAGATGGATTGTTCTTATTGATAACAAATGCTTCAAAGCCTAAGCGATGGAGCTCTTCTAGATGCATGTGAATCCACTTATAAAGCTTCTGATCTTGTGCTTTAGCATGAGTATTGTCTTGATAGTCATGATCTAAATAGGCATGAGGGTTAGACTCGGCAAAGAAAAGCGATTCTCTCTGACCATTGCTCTTAGAAGAATGGTTATAAGTTGGCTTCAGATGTTCTTGTAATAATTTATAGTTGCGCTTGTTTACATTAGTAAGGTTGCGCTTATTCTCTGTAACAGTATCAGCGTGTTTTTTATTTTCATCTTCAAGATATTCGTCTGATAAAACTTTACCCAAGAGCGCTTCAGGTGTGCTTGAAACATCACCACTAGCATATGCAATGAGTTCTTTTACTGATGCATCTTCACTTTCCTTAGATGCATTAGCAGCGTTGGTACTAGGAATTTTTGGGTTATCTTGAGCCTTTTTATATGCTGAGCTTTTCTCAATAATAGTAGAGGCCGCATCATGAGATGCAATGCCATGGTTTTGATCTACAGCTAAGCTGTTTGATTGACCGCTAGCTTGAGTACTCTTGCTTGCACCTGAGACACCATCAACAGCGTTTCGTTTATCTAAAGCAGCATTAATTAAAGAAAGATCATCACGAGTTGTGGTGGCAGACTCGGTTCTTGAATACCTTCTTTCAAGCTCAGCAGCATCATCTTCAGATGCGATGTTTGGGGTAGCATTGTTAGTTGGATTGATAGCAGCATCAACCACAAAGGCAGACTTTGCTCTGTCTTTATTTAGTACATCCTGCACATCTTGATTGTATGTAATGCTCTGCTGTGAAGAAGATCCAGAGACATTATCTTCACTCTTGGTATTAAAGGTATCAAGCGTATTCTTTGGTGCAGCGGCATTGCGCTCTTGAATATTGCGTAGCGAGGTAGATAAGTTTTTGAGCAATGATCCGCTGTCAGATGCTGTGCTCTCATCTAACATGTCGTAAATAGAGATATCTACCATGCGGTGCAAACGCTGCAGTTCATTACGCACTAATGTAAGGCTTGAGTGACGTGAGATCTGATTAAAGATGAAAGCATTATCAAGCTCTTTATTAAAAAGCTGAGCAACATTGTTTTGCACCAGCTTCTCTTGATTGAGATGCACGTTGCTCCAGAAAGCCCAGGTGAAGATCAGCAGAAAGATAAGAGGTAAGAAGAGCGTGATAGTTGCATAACGCAAAGCACGTCTTGCCATGCCTGACTCTCTAAAAATCATCGACAACCTCTCTTAATATAGTCACTCTAAGCGTAGCTCAAGCAAAAGTACTAACAAAGATGCTCTATAAGCATGTACGTACAAGCCATAATACGGCTCAATGCTAGCAAGGTGGTTTAAGACCAATATTTGAATGCCTCATATGAATACTGCCACATTGTCTTAGTGATCGGCATTGAACAAAACTTAGTCAACCAAAAGCTCTTAAAATAGATGAAGTAATGATCTATCCTTTCTAGCAGGACATAAGAGCAATGCAATAAATACCTGCCAAGATAAAAAGCATAGCTAGCAAAAAGATTAAGCTTGGCTTAGAAGTGATACTTCCGCCTCTAGCACATAGTGCTTAATACTCACACCACACATTTGGCACAAGCTTAAGGCTATTGGGCATCTGTTAATTTGCCCCAAGCTCAAAGCAAGTAATAAATTGTTAGTTTACCGCCAATTTGCATAAGTATGCCTGATTTGCACAATTAAGTTAAGTGAAACAGCAAGTTTTCTAGCTCTGTTCTTTGCTGTATGTCGCACTACAAGACTATCAACACGATCTTTCTTACATGCCCCAAAAAACATAATGCACAGCCAACAGCACGCCCCCAAAAAGATCATATCCAAAGCCAATAGCACGCCACAAAAGATCATGGCCACAGCAATCGCTGCTACCAAACCAATAATCAAATCGTCAGAACAAGATGCACTCTTAAGCAATATTAAGCGCGGCACTTTAAAGAAAAAGAAAGACCCCTGGCCGTAACATCTTTACTCAAGTAAGGTCAAAGCGAGTGACATATTCAGGTGAAAAACGATAAAGATAATGGCTCATACTTTTAGATCGCAATAGTCGATCATGGCAACAGATGATCATGTATAGTGGCTAATCATAGGCAATAAAATTTAGGCATAAGCCATGATCTTTCAAGGAGCATCAGTCTGTGGTTCACAAGAGCGTATCTAACTTATCCGAGGGGCCTTTTTTCAAAGATCTTGGGTGTGTGTTCGGCTTCTTAGACCCCGCTTTCCATTTTGCAGGTTCACCTATTGCAGACTTGTTTAGTGCTGAAAAGACAAATACAAGTGCTAGAGGTGGTTGTATCAAAGCAACTGATAGAGACTGTGAGGTAAGTTTGTATACAAGTGATTGTGACGACTGTTCCTATAAATCAGCTAAATTTGAACTTGAGTACTGGCTTAAAGTGATTGCGCTTAACGAACTACCAGAAGACATAACTGAAAAGCTATTTTGCCAATACTTTCAATGTGATGAGCAACAGTATCAAGATCTGCTTCATGCCGCTAACGCGTTTGCATCAGCTTTTGTTAAATGGTCTCTTGAGCCATATTACAAAGATTCAGACATACAAAAGCTAAACAGGCATATGCGTAGGCTTAAGAAATCACTAAATGAAGCCTCTGCACCTGAAAAAGAGCAGCTAGATGAAGATCTGAGTTTTCTTAACACTGAAATTATCTCAATTGCTAATGATCGTAATATCCGAACTAGCTATTTTGAGATTTGTCGCTATAACCGTAACTTTCAGTATCACTTTAGCTCACCAAACGATTGGCCTAGAGAGAAAGAGCTTTACGTTAAGAGAGGGTTCAAAAGTGTTATGAAGAAAGTTGATGAGGAGGCATATGTACGTTGGTGGAAGCGCTCACATGGTCCTCATTTCGACTTTTTTAGAAATTTTGAAAAAACAGTACGCCTTGAGTATAGGCTAAATGAAGAAGTACGAAATGTATACAAGGATTTACTGAGTGAGGCCAAGTTTTTAATGCCCGAACAACACGCCCAAGAGCGTATTGAAACTTTGTACAACAGGTTTGTAAATTTCTCCGCACTTGAGTGGTATTTATATCTTCCGATGTAGTCCTCTTTATAAGGATTTTTTTAACCCAGTCAAATAAGTCAAATCGTACTCAAGCTTAGTTAACAGACACATACACAAAAAAGCGCTAGATCTCGACGTTCACAGTGTAGCTAGGATTAATAGAGATCTTAAATGCTAGACCTTAGTTTGAATCTGTAAGCGTATACAAATTCAGGCCCCACACTATTAAGACAATGAGGGATTACCATGCTCAAGACAAAGCTTTCGTTCATATCTGATGAGCTCTACCAAGATAATGTTATTTATTACTTGGGTGAAAAGTTAGCCCTTAAGGTTCCTTCATATATGAAGTCACAAGCTGGTGAACCTTTATTAGAAGCAAATAGCTCAGATACAAATAATACAGATGCGCTTAAGCAGCTTGGTGATCTAAAAACTGAGCCTTGGGATCTTAAGGGCAAGTATTACTACGAGTACTGGATCAGTGCACTTGGAGCCATTTGTCAAAAGACCAAAGAGTGGAATGATTTCATGCTCGTAAGACAGTGCTACAACGCTAGCAAAGACTTTGCAAACCACTATGCTCAGTGGTTGATGCTGCAATATCTTACTAAAGAAGAGTTAGAGGCTTATTACAAAAGCAAGTTTGAGAAGACTGCTAAGGATAAAAGGGCAGATCTTATAGCACCGTCAGCTACAGATATAGAAGATGCCGAGATTGAGAACTTGCTAAATGCAATTGAGGGTAAGAACTTAAGACGCGTTCTTTTTGCTAAGCAAATAGATAGAGCTCAACTAGAGGAAGTACTCGCACTTGCAGGCAAGTTATCGGCAATAAACGAGCCTTTTACACGATACTGCACAAGAGGGTACAAGACTGCCTTACTAGGCAGTACCGATAAGTTGCTTGCTGTTTTAGATAAAGAACAAGCACAAGTTAAGATCGATGAAAGCAATCACGTTGGCGATGCACATGACTTAGTCTTAGAAACAAAGGCATTGCGTGACTCATTCAAAAAGCTAATTAGACAAGTTAAGCCTCTAATGAAAGGAAAGGAGGGTGCCAAAGCTGCAGTCGCTCTGTACAGAGACTTTATTAACTTCACTGCACTTGAGTGGTCAACAATCTAAGATCGTTAGCTACTTTCATCTAAAGTAGCATCTTAAGCAAATCAGCTGTTACAGAACTTCACGGAACAATTGCCTGTAAAAGGTTTGCACAACCAACACTACGGCACATTAAAGGCTACTTTTAGATCATCGCAAGGTAAAACCCATTAGTGCTCATAGCCACGTTTGCTGCAAGTGATGTAGATGGAACTGGAAGGTTGTTTCATCTATTTAAGTGCATGTAGCTTCGTGGCTATTTGTATATAAGAGTTAGGCTGCTTGTGATTGAGAGCTTTTAGCTAGATTGACTGTACTCTGAAGTTCGATCCCACATATAAAGGTTATGCAGCATTGCTTGGTCACAATATGCATAGTTATGTGGTTGTATGTGGTGAAGTGGATTGTCTGAGGATGACAAAGTCTTATTTTGGTGGAATTTTGGCTGATTTGAATCAAAGCAATTGCTGCTAATTTGTAAAATATGGTGTTAAAACTATTGCAAATAGGTTGTTAAGACCATATTAATAGCGGTGTTTAATAAAAAGTTTTTGGCGTGATTTGCTTCACAAAATGCGATGTATATGCTGGTCTTTAAGTGTTATTTAAGTAGAATTGTAGATCCGCGCTTAAAAAAAGTTTTAAAAAAGTGTTGACCTAAGATTTTGGATCGCTAAAATACGTCATCACTGAAACGCACTAAGCGATTCGGTAAACAAAGCCAAGCGCTTTGTAGTTCTTTGAAAATTGATAAGTACAGACAATCTGTGTGAGTTCTTTAGTTAAGGACTTTGAGTTTAGCCACATACTTAGTAGCTTAGTTTAAAGCTACAACTTCAAACGAATCATTAAAGTGAAGAGTTTGATCATGGCTCAGATTGAACGCTGGCGGCAGGC
>NZ_CABTML010000107.1:0-71594 GCF_902485895.1 uncultured Anaerobiospirillum sp.
CCAGCTGCTCAGTGCTATTAAGCTCTTAAAAAGCAGGCTTGAGCGCAGAACGTTACCATTACATACTTAAAATACATACTATTCGAGCATCCTATTTTCATATTGAATGCGATTAATAGTCTGTTTCTTAATTACTTAGGCAACTCCCCAATGTCAGTAACTAAAAACGCACATATCCTAATTGCAATATATAAATTTTCTCTATCCTTTAGCTAAGGCATCAGCCATGGAAGTACTAAGATTCTTTTGTGCAGCGCGTGCAGCCTCAACTACCGCTACAGCTAAAGCTTCCTTGCCTGCAGATCCATGAGACTTGATAACTGGAGCATTAACGCCGAGTAATACTGAGCCATTGTATTGCCATGGCAAGAGCCAATCAGGTCGTGACATCTTGCTAAAGAAACGCTTAAAGCCGCCGGAAGAAGAATACAGATCAGCCACACCCTCGGCAGCCTTTAGAGCAACGTTACCGGTAAAGCCATCAGTAATAATGACATCGGCATCATTACGAAAGATTCGATTAGCTTCAATAAATCCGGTGAAGTTTATTGAACGGTCTTGCTCTAAAATACTCTTAGCATCTTGTACTAATGGACTGCCTTTACCAAGCTCGGTTCCAATATTTAAGATAGCTACACGTGGAGAGCTAATTTCCAAAGAAATCGAGGCGCAAGCTTTTCCAAGATTGGCAAAGTCATACAAATCTTCTGGAGAGCAAGTAGCATTAGCGCCTAAATCCATCATCAGCGCAAAACGTCCCTTGCCCACAGGTATGCGTGCAGCAAAACAAGGACGCACTTTACCACCACGTCCCTCATAGCCTAAACGCTCTTTTAGACGAATAGCTTTGTCATTAAGCTTTTGCACCCCCAAAAGGTGGCGTGCAATCGTTACTAAAGGCCCTGTTCCACCACCAGAGATCATAGCACCAGCCTCACCTGACTTAACACACTCCATAGCTTTATACATGGCTGAGTTTTTGTAGTTAAGTAACACAGAGCGAGGTGGTTCATCTTGCGTAATGCATTGAGCAGCCAACCTAAACTCGTAACGGTTAGTTTCCTTGATGGCTAGTTTTAGCTTTTCCTCTAGCTCGGAGCTGCCAAAGACGATGAGATATAAGCTTGGGTACATAGCAAGAGCAAAGCGCACTGCATCAACAACATGACGCGTATCTTTGTTATCGCCACCAGTACCATCTAAGGCAACGCAAGACTGAGCTTTGCTATCGTCGTCTGTTTTGAAGAACATAAATGAAACCATCCACGTCTAGGAAAACGCTGCATTATTACAAGCATTACGTATCTAAGTAATCACCTTAAGCTTAGGCAGGCAAGCAAGCAAGCTAATACCTATACCATGATCCATCAGCACAGCTAAAAGCCCCAAGCTAGGTGCACTTAGCTTAGCAAATGAATTATCAACTTTGATTAAGTATTTACTTAAAGACGCAAGAAAATATCATAATTGCTCAAATATCAATTAACGTCTAAGCACCAGCAAGTAGGCAAAACCTAATACCTTGAAGCAGCAAAGCTATGGCAAATAAAGATTTATTTGCGCTTGTGTTTGCTCATGAGCATGAGCTTGAGATTGTGTTTGAACTTGAGGTTGGGATTGGGATTTTGTTTGAGCTTGAGCTTGATAAGGCAAAACTGAGAAGCAAGAACTGCCAAAAGACAGGAGGGCAGAAGTTTAAGCAAGAAGCTCGGATGGGGTGGGATAAGAAAATGGATAGCCCAAAAACGACAGACGGGGCATCAAGCCCCGTCGTGCAGTCTGAACTGCTATGCTTTAGCGCTATAAAGCATGCCTTTTCAGGCTATTGAAGGAATCTTACTTGAAGATAACCTTCTTGCCACGGTAGAAACCCTGCTCGGTTACGTGGTGACGGATGTGGGTCTCGCCGGTCTGTGGATCTACAGATAACTGACGAGCGGTTAATGCATCGTGAGTACGACGCTTGTCACGACGTGAACGGGACTGGTGGTTCTGTGGAACGGCCATTATAGTCTCCTAAAATACCTTTCATTGCTCATAACAGCCGCTTGCTATTACAGGTTTAAACCTTTGCAAAATGAGGCTTTGAGCTGCTTTTTTTGATCAAAAAATAAAATCTCATGACCAATAGACTTTCCCAAGCCATGATCACGGACGCGCTATTATAGGCACTTTCAGCGGAATTTTCAACAATTCTTGATCTACACCACAAATATATTTCACAAAACGCAGCAACCCCCACCTCCAGCGCCCGATCAAAAGATCTTAGCAAACACCATAACTAAGCCATTTAGCGCTAACAATGGCCATACATCACCAGTGCTTTTTGAGCTTATAAAAAGCTAAAAAAGATCACGCAAGATCACCACAATTTAGCCAAGATCACCGCAACTAAACTCACGCAAATAAACTCAGATCGCCGAAGCTAAAGATCATTTTGTGCCTGATAAGATCATATAAAGGTACAGCTAAAAAGATCAGAGGCTAAGCTTGTTACTAAACCAAAGATCATAGCAAGAACAGGATCACGGCCCACAACGTATAAGGTTGCCACAGCTACATTAGCTAGGTTAAGTGCCATAAATACAGATCACTGATTTTAGTTGCACTATAGTTCCTAACATTTATATGTACGTAGCTTAGCTGATAGCTCTATTCAAAGCAGGCAAAAGCCTACGCTGCAGCTGATGAGCGTACTGAAAAAAGCTAAGAGCAAGTTTTTTTTAAGAGCAAGCTTTAGAAAATACAGATAAGCAGGTTCGCAGACATGAACTGCAGTTAAGGAAGCTAGAAGTGGACAGCTGTTATGGTAGCTGATGTTAGAGGCTAAAGATAAGAAAGATGGGATCTTAGAATTTAGAAAGGATAGTGCTTAGACGATAGAGCCTCATCAAATGAGGCTCGTGAAAGGATGAATAACAGGGCTCTTGTGCCTTGTTACGCATGAACCCCATGGGCTTGCCCATGGGAGTTGGTCATTACTTTTTGTCTTTGCTCATAGAGTCTTTTAATGCAGCTAAGGCGGCAAATGGGCTAACGCTAGCTTCTTTATCAAGCTCGCCGTAAGACCAGGAACTACCGTGACGGCTGCAGTTCTCATCATCCTCATCATGACGTGGGATGGACGGGATTTCTAAGAGAAGACCGTCTTCAATCAAATTGTACAGATCAAGCTTGCCATCTTCAGTAAAGTCGATGAACTCGTACTTATTTTCGAGATTGCAGGCCTTGGCACGCTCGTAATCTGGAGTGAACTCAAAGTCAAAAGATAAGTGCTGTACATACTCATTGCCGCAGCGCTGGCAAACGAGAATAACATCTGCCTCCACTTCACCTTTGACAACACGCAGTCCATTGATGTCATTTTCAAAGGACACACAGCACAGGACGTCGCCTTGCACCTTGTCACATGCTGAGCTAAAGCGCTCAAGCTGGCTAAGCTCTAGACGTGCTCCCTTAAATTGGGTGTTCAGGGCAATGCACTTATCGAGATCAACCTCATTAGGCAATACAACGTTGGTACTTTCCATTAAGCTGTCCTTTAATTAAAGATAAGGAGGACTAAAAGTAAGCTTAGCTATACATTCAGCAAATACTGAACGTATAGCAAAGCTTATCTAATAAAGCCTCTATGTAAGACATTATTCCATAAGAAGAGGCTCTTGTCTCTTGCTTAATCACAAAAGCACTGTAAACCTTACTTACAATGCGCTCAATTAAGATAAGTACGGCCATCTCACAATCAAATATATGCTGTTTGCAATGCATCATACTGGCGCTACAATGGTTTTAACGCTATCAGATATGCAAAGATTGCTCACGCTACACTTTAACAGCCCTCTCTTTGCTAGAATCTAACTTAAGTCAGTATGCTTTATGCATATACTTAGCTGCTGTATCGCATATGTTTTGTCATATGCTTAACTTAATGCTGTTGTGCTCTTAAGCGTTGTATCTTAAAGATGCTATTACACCGCTTTTAGCGCAATCTAGTAACTGTAACTACCGCCTGATTGCATATCACTTTGCTCATTTAAGGTAGTTGGGTCGAAATTTGGCGCACGAACTCTTGTGCCTGAATGCAGGGTAGATATTAAGGATTTCTTATGAAGATAAATAAGCTTTCAACTGTTATGCGCTCTTTAGTAGCAGCTAGTGCTCTCATCGGCCTTACTGCCTTTTCAACTACTGCTCAGGCATACCACCTTAAGACTGTCTTTAAGACCGAGCACTTTGCAGTAAATCAGGTAGTTTTAGATGCTGGTGAGGAGCTTGATGCTCCAACTAGATCAGCAATTACTGGTGATGTTCAGGCTAAAAACCGCCTTGAAAAGCTCTCACAGTCCTCTACCGTAATCTTCCCAGAGGGCTCAGCTGGCCTTACCGGTAAGATCAATACTCCGATTTTAGGTGTACTGACCATTGCAAACTTTGATACTGGCAAAGATCGTATCTACTTTAACAACAAAGTTAAGTACTCAACCGATGCTGGTGTCTACGTCTCTTTCAAGCAGCTTTTAGAGATGCTCAATCAAAATGCTTTAAGAGGCTATGTACCAGAGCTTAAGAAGCTGCCTGTTATCTTTACCGATGTTCAAGTAACTCACGTTGGTGTTGATCCAACCATCAATGGTTTCTTTGTGACCTCAGCCAATGAGGCCTTCATTATGGATCTGCGTATCGATGACTCTGTCTTCTATGACAAGGCTACCCGCAACACCATCCGTCCAGGCTGTACTATCAATGTGCTTACCTTTATCGACCGTATGATCGACAACAACTTCCCTCTGTTTATCTCAGGTCGTGCAGCACTTAACTACATGGACTGCTCAAAGGCTCCAGCACCTCAAAAGACTGCAGCTAAATAACAAAGCCCATAGCTATTCTCATCTTGGCCACATGGCCTCACATCAAGCTGCTGCAGATGCATATTTAGCTGCAGCAGCTTATAGCCTCCCAAGACCCACCTTGCTTGTTGCCACTCTTTAACTACAGCTGTACTTACTTTTAGCCTGCCCATCATTCTAGCTGTCATTTCTTTTCAGGCTAGCTTGATTAGAAAGCACTTATCGAGGCGAGCGCTATTGCCACTACCCCATCAAGCAGTCATGCTTCTCGTGCTTCTCTAAACTTGAACCAAAGTGCTCTAGTCTCGATATCTGAATCTTTATACCCATTACAACAAGCCTAGCTCTGAACCGATGCCATGGCCTAAAACTTCACTTGAAATTTGGCCATGTCCGATGCACGTATAAGAACCTAAATAGCTTATACATCCACTTGAGAACTGCTGATCATTCAATCTAGCTTCTAACAAGATCGGCTCCTCTTGAAGATCGCTCTTATGAGCGCCATTCACTTTCAGAGTTAGTGCCTTTATGTAGCATGTTTTATTGCATCAGATCTTAGCTAAACAAACGCCTAGTTAGCTTATGTGCTTTGTATAAGGTGGTGATCTTTTACTAAGTTGTGGGCTGATACTAAAAAGCGTAGCAATGGCGAAACAAAGCGTTTTTAGATATTAATGCGGCTGCATTACAGCTGGCGATTGGCGTGCAGTATCTTCTGAGTAGATAGCGATCTTTTGCTAAGGAAATCATGCAAGTTTTTAGCTACTTACAGTTAGCAAGTTTACGTTAGTAAAAACTTACAAAAAGTGGTCTGAAAATTTACCAAATCCAATTAAAACATAGTGTTGCGCATAGTGATTTTTTACACACTAAACATAGCAATTGGCTACTAGGACACTAGTATCCAAGATTGGCGTTTTCCCTTTTTATATCTTGTTTTGTGATGTTGTTAACGTTTTGAAATCAAGCATTTATGTGTTCTTATAAGATGGTCTTACAATACTCTTGTGACCAAAATTATCACATCAAAGATAATGATAAATCACCTTCACCTAAATCAAATTTAAGCACTCACGCAAATATACTAAACTGAACATCTCACTCAACTTTTTTCTAGCAATTTCAAAGCAGTAATTAAGTTGTGAGTTAACAGTAGGCTGAGAGCTTAAAAGTAGCGTTCTACTGAAGGTCTGTTAAGTAGAAATTGCACATGAAGCAAAAATCTTGATGCAACTAAACAAGTACATCACGGCTTATAGTTTCATTTGACGCTACAATAGGACGTACAAGCCAAGGCTTTCAAGCTTACGGTTTGAGGTTAATTTAAAGTACGGAGGAAGTATCGACCTAAAAAGACTTAAAGTTTTTTCAGGTAGATATGGAGTAGTAAATATGAAGAAAATCTTAGGTTCAGCTGTTGCTTTAGCTCTTAGTGCACTGTTAATGACTGGTTGCGGTGGCGAGTCCAAACAAGTTGTACGTCTGTCTCACTCACAGATTGAAACTCACCCAGACCACATCGGTGCAGTAGCTTTCAAGGACACTGTTGAAAAGAAGTTAGGCGACAAGTTTGAAGTTCAGATCTTCCCTAATGCAACCTTAGGTGCTAACGAGAAAGTTTTAGAGTTAATCAAGCAGGGTTCTGTTCAGTACCTGGTTGTTTCAACCGCTAACGTTGAGTCATTCGACAAGTTATTCTCCATCTTCTCAATTCCATACCTCTTCACCTCCGAAGAAGCATTCGAGAAGTTCATTACTGATCCTGAGATCTTAGGCAAGTTATCTGTAAACAGCGAGAAGACTGGCTTTGCTCCAGTTGCAGCCTTCACCGCTGGTACCCGTAACTTCTACTCAAAGACCCCAATTAAGTCAGTTGCTGACTTACAGGGCAAGAAGTTCCGCGTACAGGCAGGCCCTGTTAACGTAGCTATGATGCAGGCTTTCGGTGCTGCAGCTACCCCAATGAGCTTCGGTGAAGTTTACTCTGCTCTGCAGCAGTCTGTTATCGACGGTGCTGAGAACAACGAGCTTGCTTTAACTGACCAGAAGCACGGTGAAATCACCAAGTACTTCTCTTACGACATGCACCAGATGTGTCCTGACGTATTAGTTGCTTCTAACGCTTTCTTAAAGAAGTTATCCCCAGAAGAGCGTGCAGTATTTGATGAGGCTGCAAAGGCTGCCCAGGAAGCTGAGTTCGCTGCATGGAAGGGCTCTATCGCTGAGGCCAAGGAAAAGGCTATTGCTATGGGCGTTCAGTTCATCGAGGTTGATGTTAACGAGTTCCGCAACAAGGTTTTACCTCTGCACGAGCAGCTCTTAAAGGACACTCCAGAGATCAAGGCTTTATACGACGAGGCTTCCGCTGCTAACGCTGAAGCTAACAAGTAATACTTGCCCATCTTTGAAAAAAAACGGCACAGCTTGTTCTTAAGCTGTGTCTTAAGACGCACTCAAGTACATAAGCTTCTTGAGTGCATCTAAACAAGCCTCATCAAATTACACAACGATATATACACAAGTATTTCGTTGTCGGCACAGATTAAATCACCAAATCCATACAAACAGCATATACAAACGGTTTTATGGACATTGTTTTGCGTGTGCCATACTACGCAAAATGCACAGTGCACGTAACTAGTGCTTCATTGATTTTACAATTTTCTTTGTGCCCATGAGTGCACTCAAGTTCACGGTTTAACGGAGTCATCTTATGCAAGTCCTTAGAAAAGTTCTTGATAAGTGCATTATGTCCTTTTGCGTCTTGCTCTTTATGGCAATGACCTGCATCGGTACTTATCAGATCGTCACCCGTTACTTCTTTAACTCTCCAAGTACTATTTCTGAGGAGTTAATTACTTATAGCTTCACCTGGCTCTCAATTCTGTCAGCAGCTTATGTATTCGGTCAGCGTGGTCACCTTGCCATGGCTTTCGTTTATAACAAGTTCACTGGTGCTAAGCGCGTTTACTTAGACATGTTCTCTGAGATCTTGGTAATCCTTACTGCTGCACTGTTATTAGTTTACGGCGGCTATGTAATGGCTGCTGAAAACATGAATCAGCTTACCGCATCTTTAGGCGTAAACATGGGTCTGATGTACGCAGTACTGCCATTATCTGGTGTCATCATTCTCATCTACGGTGTTCTTAACATGATTGATATGGTTAAGAAGCTTAAGGACCCTAATCTCGCTTCATATGGCGTAGAGCAAGAGAACGAGTAAGGAGAGGATCATGACTATTACTGTTGGTTTAACCATGGCTCTGGTGCTCGTAGGATTGCTCATCTTAGGTGTACCAATCTGTATTTCCATTGCCATTTCATCTGTATTAGCTGGTGCAGCTGCACTGGACTTTAATATGATGCTGCAGACTGGCGCTCAGCGTACTTTCTCTGGTATCTCCGTATTCACCCTTATCGCTATCCCATTCTTCATCCTCGCTGGCAATATCATGAATCGAGGAGGAATTGCGATAAGACTGATGAACTTTGCCCGTCTTTTAGTAGGTAAGGCTCCAGGTTCTTTTGCCCACACCAACACCATGGCTAATATGATGTTCGGTGCTATCTCTGGCTCTGGTGTAGCTGCTGCCTCTGCAATGGGTACTATCATTGGCCCAATTGCTGAAAAAGAAGGCTATTCTAAAAACTACATGGCCACTGTAAATATCGCATCAGCTCCTACTGGCCTGTTGATTCCACCATCAAACGTTTTAATTACCTACTCCTTAGTATCAGGCGGTACCTCTGTAGCTGCCTTATTCTTAGCTGGTTATGTCCCTGGCATTCTCTGGGGACTTGGCTGTATGATCGTAGGTTGCATTGCAGCTAAGCGTTTAGGCTACAAGGGCGACTCTCAGAAGATCACTCTGCCTCTTGCTATGAAGATTACTGTTGATGCTCTGCCAAGCTTACTTCTCATCGTAGTGGTAATCGGCGGTATCGTTAACGGTGCTTTCACCGCCACCGAAGGTGCTGTGGTAGCTGTAGTGTACTCACTCATTTTGTCATTCCTCTACCGCTCCATTACCTTTGCTGACTTAAAGAAGATTTACGCAGAATCTGCCATCATGACCGGCATTATCGTGTTATTGATTGGCGTATCTTCCATCATGTCTTGGGTTATTTCCTTTGTGAATATCCCAGCTGCTGTAGGCGATCTGTTAAACGGTATTTCCTCTAACAAGATTGTTATTCTGCTCATCATTAATATCTTCTTACTGTTCGTGGGCACTTTCTTAGATACCACTCCAGCAATTCTGATCTTTACCCCGATCTTCCTGCCAATTGCTATGCAGTGCGGTTTATCACCTGTTGAGTTCGGTATCGTGATTGTATTCAACCTCTGTATTGGTACTATCACCCCACCAGTTGGCAACATCTTATTCGTTGGTGTTAAGGTTGCTAAGACCTCCATCGAGAGCGTTATCAAGCCACTGCTCCCATACTATGCAGTAATCTTGGCCGTGCTCATGCTGTGTACTTACTTCCCAGCCGTTTCAAGCTTCATTCCAGAGCTTGCTGGCTACGATGCCACCTTAAAGTAAGTATTTATCCCACATAACCAAAGATGCTGCCCAGAATCAGCAGCATCTTAAAACGGAGCCAAGGTGCTGCATATAGTTAAGATGCAGCCTAGGAGCTGCACATAATTAAGGTGCAGCGCCTCGCTGCATCATAAAAGGCTGCACAGCATTATGCTGCACAGCCTTACAATAAACTAAAGATACTTTTGTCCATAGCCATCAAACACTTGTACTCAAAAGATAAATCATTCTCTTTGAGCACAGCTGTTTGCTGACTAATCTGTCAGCATTAAAGATCAAAATACCAGCCATCAAAGCTGCATCTGAGCAGCCCAAACTAGAGTCAAGCAAGCTAGCCTACACTAAGGCATGGCAACAGCTTTGTTCTTAGTACGGCCTAGGTCATGGCAACAGCTTGTGCTGTGGCACCGCCTTAATGCTTGTCCCCATCTAGTTTTGGCTCTTAGGCTAAGGCTTATCGATAGGCGCATCTAAATTACTATTCCTAGCTAAGCGCGTTAATGCTTGGCCTAGTCGAGGTGTTCACATGAAACCATTTATGGACAAGGACTTCTTATTACAGACCGAAACTGCTAAAGAGTTATTCCATGATCACGCGAGTAAGATGCCGGTAATCGATTACCACTGCCATATCAACCCAGCTGAGATCGCTTTAAACCATCAGTTTAAGAACATCACTGAAGCATGGCTTGGTGGCGATCACTACAAGTGGCGTATGATTCGCTCCAATGGCGTACCTGAGCGCCTCATTACTGGCAGCGACAGCACCGACTTTGAAAAGTTCGAGCAGTTTGCTAAGACTCTGCCTCGTGCTATTGGCAACCCTCTGTACCACTGGACTCACTTAGAGCTGCAGCGTTATTTTGGCATTGATAAGCCACTTAACGAGAAGACCTGCAAGGAAATCTGGGAAGAGTGTAATAGCAAGCTTGCTACCGATGAGTTCCGTGTGCAATCCATCATCAAGCGCTCCAACGTTAAGTTAATCGCTACTACTGATGATCCAGGTGACTCTTTAGAGTGGCACGCAAAGATTGCTCAGACTCCATTTGAGACCAAGGTGCTCCCTGCATGGCGTCCAGACAAGGCCATGAAGATCGAGAAGGAAAACTTCAAGGACTACGTAGAGCACATTGCCTCTTTAACTTCTCGTACCATTAAGACCTGCGCTGAGTTCTTTGACGCTTTAGACGTGCGTATGGAGTTTTTCAATCAGATGGGCTGTAAGGCCTCTGATCACGGTCTTGATTACGCTTACTGCCGCATTGTGGATGAGGGAACCTTAGAGAAGATCTTTGTTAAGGGCTTAAACAATGAGACCTTAACTGATGAGGAAATCGAAGCCTACAAGACCATGGTTTTAATCCATATGGCTAAGGGCTACACCAAGTACGGTTGGGTCATGCAGATGCACTACGGCGCTATCCGTGATCCTAACAGCCGCATGTTCCAAACCTTAGGTGCTGACACCGGCTTTGACTGCATCGACAATCGTGCCTGTGCTCGTGGCATCACCACCATGATGAATGCACTCTTAGAGCGTGATTCACTGCCTAAGATGATTTGGTATTCCTTAAACCCATCTGACAATGCTGCGATTGGTTCTGCTATCGGCTCTTTCCAAGGCCCTGAGGCTCAAGGCAAGATCCAGCAAGGTTCTGCATGGTGGTTTAATGATACCTATCATGGCATGGTAGATCAGATGACCTCGCTTGCCTCACTGTCTGTACTTGGCAATTTCGTAGGCATGCTCACTGACTCAAGATCATTCCTCTCCTACACCCGCCATGAATACTTCCGCCGCATTATGTGTAACTTAATCGGCAACTTGGTTGAAAATGGCATGTATCCAAAGGATATGGAGTTCTTAGGCAAGATTGTTGAGGATATCTCCTTTAACAACACTAACCGCTACTTTAACTTCAACGTCTAAGTTAGAGCACTTATACATGTCCATCTAGCGCCCGCACATGGATGTTCAATGAAGTAAAAATTAACATGGAGCGCTAGATTAAAAGCATAAACAAAAACCTCAAGTTTTGGCGCGTACGCGCTGGTGCTACTCAAAGGCAGCTGTATAGCTGCCTTTCTTTTTTCACCCCACCACGTCGCTACCATCAGTCTATAAGACCGGCTCTCCCATCTAGCCATCCATACAAGCAATGCCGCCCATACGAGCAGTGCCGCTTAAACGCCACTATTAGTGCCACTATGGCTCACCTAAAACAGAGAACCACGCATAGAGTCTAAACTCACAAGCTTCGTTTGCAGCTACTCAAATACAAAGGCCAAGTACAGATAAACTTGACATATGCGATGAGGTTTGAGCATGAGGCTGGTGGTACTTAATTTGTTGCCTCCAAAAATAACAAAAGGCCATGGGTTTTATCCCATGGCCTTGTGCAAAAGCTTAAGGTGAGTTAACGCTTATTCGGCGTTAGTTACACCAGGAGTTGTAGTCTTGGTCTTGGCCTTTTCGCCTTCCTTAGCCTTTACAATATTAGTTAGCATAACTGACTCAATGGTGTTCTCTTCAACCTTTAAGATATCGAGCTTCCACTTAGTCATGGAGATCACTTCGCCAGCTTGAGGTACACGCTGCAGGTAATCAAGAATGAAGCCTGCAATGGTGTGATAGCTTTCGGAGGCTGGAACAGTAAAGCCAGTTAAACGAGAGATATCCTTTAAGATGGCATTACCCTCAATACGGAAGGTGCCTGGGCCAACACGTACTAACTCAGGAACTTCAGTCTGATCTGGCAGCTCACCTGCAATCTCTTCCATGATGTCATGTAAGGTAACGATACCCTCAAAGTTACCAAACTCATCAAAGACAAATGCAAAGTTCTTCTTAGACTTACGGAACTCTTCTAAAGCCTTAATCACTGAGACAGTTTCCGGCAGATACAGAGGTGTACGCACCTGGCACTCAAGTAAGAGCTCAGAGCTAATCTCTGCTTGTTTATTCTCGCCAATTAAAGCTGCAACTTTCTTTCCTGCTTCCTTAGCACTATCTGTAGCATTAGGATTGTTTGGCAGCTCGATCTTACCGTTGTCGATACTCATCTTAACAGTGAGGATCTCATCACGCTTGATATAGCCAAGCGGAACCTCACGCTGAGAGTCTTTGTAAGCAACTAAACGAGAAGAACGATTGTCCTTAATGTCAGTTAAGATCTCTTCCATGCTCTCAGAGATATCAACCTGATTTACATCAGTACGGGCAGTCATCACAGCCTTAACAGGTAAGGAGCTTAGCTGCAGAACACGAGATACCATCTCTTTTTCAGTGTTGTTGAACACTTGAGAGCCTGTACCCGATACGATAGCCTCTTTTAAGGTATGAACCTGATTTTGATTAGAACCTAAGAGTCTAAGTACTAAGTTAGCAGCTACTTCACGGCTTTGCAGACCAACCTTGCCACCTGTCTCACCGAGCTTTAAGGTATTCTTACGAGCAATCTGATTGAAGATCTCCATTAAGATGGAGAAGCCAATAGCTGCATAGAGGTAGCCCTTCGGTACATGGAAGCCTAAGGCCTCAACAATCAAGCTAAAGCCGATTAAGAGTAAGAAGCCTAAGCACAGAATAACTAAGGTTGGGTGATGAGCCACGAACTCAGTAATGAAGCGCGATGCTAAGGTCATTACAGTCATAGCGATGATCACAGCAAACATCATGATGAAGACGTGATCAACCATACCTACTGCAGTAATGATAGAGTCGATGGAGAAGACGGCATCAAGTACCATAATCTGCAGGATTACCAAATACATAGCAGAACCAGCAGCCTTAGATACTGACAATTCCTCATCAAAGCCCTCAAGTTTAGAATGCAACTCATGCACGGCTTTATATAAGAGGAAGACACCACCTACCATTAAGATGAGATCTCGACCTGTGATACCTTTTGAACCGATGTAGAACAGAGGTTCAACCATATTGACCACAAGCGAGATACTTGCAAGTAAGACCAGACGAATAGCCAGCGCACCTGCTAAACCAATATAGCGGGCCATATCGCGCTGCTTTTCTGGCAGCTTGGCTGAAAGAATCGCAATGAACACCAAGTTATCGATACCAAGAACAATCTCGATAACCACCAAGGTAGCAAGACCTAACCATGCTGTAGGATCAGACACCCAAGCCATATCGAACATGACTTGATGCACTGCCGTGGGATCCATAATATTTTTACCTTACTTACAATTAAAAAAACGGCCTTTACAAGAGTAGACACTATACTTGCACCAAGTGCCAAGCAAAATGCCTTGATCTAAGCTTTAGCCAAATGCAGATCCCACTCTCTAAAAAAGAGTAGTTACCTGCAAAACAAGATTCCATGAAAAAAATTAAAACTACACGAGCCTCTTTGTCACATGTAATCTCCAAGTACACCATCAATAATGGCTTATAAAGATCACTTACAAAGCAGCTCTTTAACCACAAGCGTAGCTTGAGATCTATATGTAGCAAGTATATGATTTTTGTCTCAGCCTTAAATTAGGCTAAAAGTATGATAGTACTCAAATCTGCTTAGCAATCCAAGTATGCTAACCGACTTATCTAAGCTCTCGCACAAAAAACGTAAGTATGACTATTAGTTTTGCACTATTCATAACATAGACCAAAGCTAAACAAACACAGTCCCAATAAGTATCAAGACCATACATAACATACTCTTAAGTCGCCATGTCTAGTCATGGACAGCCTAAAGCTGCCCTGCCCATGGCCTAAGCAACAATAACTTTCCATGTACAGACATAGACAGCCTCAAGCCGCCCTGCCAATAGCCTAAGCAACAATGACTTTCCATGTACAGACATGGACGCCTTAACTCGCCCTGTCCATATGCTTAGCCTAAGTACTAGCTTTGGATAAAAGTAAAGGATGAGACATTAGCTGCCTCATCCTTAATTAAAATGAGCCTTGAGCTTGCGCTTTTAGGCTTAAATAACTTTAGCGGCCGGAGCGACCACGAGTAAATGATTTGCCAGCACGTGCTGAAGCTGCGCCCTTACGACCCTGTTCACGAGATGAGCCTGAACGCTTGTCTGAGCTGTAGCTAAGCTTAAAAGACTTACCCTTCACATCACGGCCACGACCATAGCTCTTACCTACGCGCATATCGCCTTCACGTGCATTGCTTGCAGATGCACCATTGTCAACTTGTGCCTTTGGCTTAGCAGAAACATTCTTACGCTGACGGTTTAAAGATGCAGAGATACGCAGTGGAGTAGTTGCATACTCTTCAGGCTTTAATGCAGCTAACTGAGCCTTAGAACGAAGCTTGTTAACCTCTGCTAAAGTAAGCTCACGGTACTGACCTGACTTCATACGTGGGTCAAGATCGAAGCCTGCATAGGAAATACGAATCAGACGGCTAACCTGCAGACCAACTGCTTCCCACAGACGACGTACTTCGCGGTTACGGCCTTCACGTAAGGATACATGGAACCAGTGGTTACGATTGTCACCACCACGGTACTCGATAGCATCAAACTTGCCGATACCATCTTCAAGTAACACGCCTTCACGCAGCTGCTCTAACTGCTCTTCAGTTACGTCACCATAAACACGAACGGCGTAGACACGCTCAATACCATAGCGTGGGTGCATCAGCGCATGGGCAAGATCACCGTCAGTGGTAAATAAAAGCAAACCGGAGGTATTTAAGTCTAAGCGGCCAACGTTAATCCACTTACCAATCTCAAGTCGAGGTAAGTGATCGAAAACGGTTGGGCGATTTTGTGGATCGGATAAAGATGAGATCTCGCCTTCTGGCTTGTAGTACATGAGGCAGCGATTCTCAAGCTTACGAGTCTTTGGAGAATAAACAATACGGCCGTCAATCTTAACGGTGATGTCTTCATCCTCAGTACGGAAACCTAAGTTTACCTTCTTGCCGTTAACCTCTACACGACCAGACTCAATCATGCTCTCTAAGAAACGACGAGAGCCGATACCAGCATTGGCGAGTAATTTGTGCAGTTTTACACCGCTAACACGCTCTTCACTCTTGCCTTTAACTGCTGCATTTACTGCAGCTTTTACATTACGCTTAGCAGCCTCGGCACGCTTTAAAGTCTTTTGCTCAGCAAAAGCACGGCCTTGGTTATTTGAACGTGTGCGACCGTCAAAGCTTAAGCCCTTGCGATCGTCGCGGGAGGAACGTGCTGGACCATCGCTCATACGACGTTGACCTTGAGATCTGCCGCCTTTAAAGCCATCATGTCCGCCTTTAAAAGAACGCTCCATACCTGCCCTTTTCTGCATCTTAAAGAATCCCTTCTTGAGTAATGTGCATTATGAATAAAACCTCGATGTTTGCTAATAAAAGCAGCATAGAACTTCATAACCGCTTTGAGAATACATATACTTATCGAGAAAATACCGCCTTAAGAAAATACTTAAAGTTCAAAAGCTCGTGATAAGTATTTAGCAAACTAAGCTTACGACTAGAACACGACACTGAGCAGTAAATTACTCATTAGCCTTGCTCGTAGCATCTACAAAATTGCCTTGTGATGCTCGTAAACTGCAAGATGTGATCTTAGTTATGTTGCATAAGCAACAATGTAAGCTAAACTGATACCCATAGAATGGTTCTGAGAGCTTGCGTTATTAACCATGCCCCTGAATAATGCAGCATGCCATGAGAAACAATATCGCACTATGCGATAAGCATAGTGTGTACAAGGCACTGAATGGTGCATACAAATCGCTTTTGCATGCATTCTATGAGTATGATAATGAGGTGTAATAAGCTCAACATTATGCCATACCATTACCATAAAAATCGCATCGAGCGAAAATATTGGTACAATAGAGCATAATACTGTGCGTTTGCTACGTTTTGTGCAACTAAACGTGATCAATCTGAGCCAAAGCTTAAAGCTTACAAAGCCTAATAACTACATGGCTTTGAAAAGAACTACCCATGAAGCTTAGGCTAGAAACGCAAATAAACTATATTCCTTGTGCCCTTAGACTCATATTTAAGACAAAGGATTTGTCTTGAGTACGATGTGGCAACAGCATTACGATACTCTGCACAGCAATCTAAGCACGACGGATACTAACGTTTTGGTTAGAGATCCACGTGAACAATTAAGATTGCCTCTTGCAGGACTGTAAGAACGAATCGGATCAAAGAGTTATGAATCAGGATGATATCAAGACCGTTACAGTCTCACTTCTAGGTGAAAGTTTCGCCCTGCGCTGCCATAAAAGTCAGGCAGCATCACTACAACGAGCTGTAGGCAAGACTCAGGAAATCACCGCTAAGATTCTGCGTGATAATCCAAGTCTGACCCCACAGCAAGCGGCTATCATTGCAGCTATTGAAAGCCAAAGCCAGCTGCAGCGCTACTTAGACACCTCTACTCCTTTCCAGGAGCAGGCTATGGCGCTCATTCACCGCATCAAGCGCAATCTCAACAATATCGACGCAGATCAGTAGCATTAAGGCCAAGCTAATTGGCCACACCTCTCCTGCCTCAATAGTGAGGCAGTCTCCCCGCATAAAAGATAGTACGCCCCATCTCAAGATCTCACGCATCATATAGCGACACGCTAATAGCGCTACCAAGTAACCTTCTTAGGCCATAATGCTTACTTAGCCAAGATCTTAAGTTCCTAAAAGCTGCACTTTAGCATCATCAAAGACTTCAGCATCTGATAAGGCTATGGCCTCAGCCCTGACTTTAGCATCAACCAAGACTATGGCCTCAGCCCTGACTTTACCATTAGCAAGACCTCACATCAGACCTCAGCATCAGCTAAAGCTATGGCGTTAGCCCTGACTTATGCATGCGATAAAGACTTTTTACCCTCTTGCTTAATTACACCATGCTACGGCCGTATAATGTTCACGCAAACAATATAAGCTATTAAAAGCTATAGATTAATTTAGTGAGGTTTTGCCGTGATAGTCAGTGCTTATAAGGAATGGCGCAACAATGCCCGTAATGAGATTAGACAGAAGCGCAAAGCCCTGCATGAAGATGAGGTAGCTAAGTGCTCAGAGCTAGTACGACGTGTTGTGCTTGAGCATGAGTTCTTAAAACAAAACCGCTGTATTGCCTCATACCACAGCTTCTCTGGCGAGATTGATACTGTAGAGATCAACAAGGCTCTACGCCTTGCAGGTCACCATATGGCTCTGCCTGTGATTCATCCTGAAGAGAAAGGTCTAATGGACTTCTACTCTTATGAAAAACCAGAAGATCTCATCTTAAACCGCTTTAAGATCCCAGAGCCTGTAGTCAGTGCAGAGAATCTAGTACAACCTCATAACCTTGAAGTAGTCATCGTGCCTTTAGTTGGCTTTAATGAAAAAGGTGAGCGCCTTGGCATGGGCGGTGGCTATTATGACCGCATGTTAAAAAAGATCAGCTGTGAGTGCTTAACCTTAGGCCTTGCCTACGACTTTCAACTCATACCTGAGATCAAAAGCCAGCCTTGGGACATGCCTCTAGATGAGGTCATTACCCCAACTAAGCACTATATCTTCAACAAAAAGTACTAAGCAACTTTGACCATACAGATGCTTGTTTTAACAAGTCAGCATGGCCCACCGTAGGCCTATACTACATACGATCACGTGATCCAATACTACAAGCTTAACGTAAGCCTATTAAACTTATCTACCCTTACTACAGGCAAAAAGAAAGGGAGGTGCCAACTTCGGCATCTCCCTTCTTTTTTAGACTATGGCAGGCTGTGCTTGATACGCTACGTACTTAGCCTGCCTGACGTCTTAATTATTTAGCCTCTTCTGGCTCGTTGTTAGACTCTTCGATAGCAGCCTTGATTTCGGCGTCTTCCTCGGTCTCAGGCTCAGCTGCGGCCTCTGCCTCAGCGGCAGTATCAGTCTCTACAGCAGCAGCGTCAGTCTCAGCAGTAGCATCAGACTCTACTACTGGAACATCAGAATTCATCTCGGAGGTCATTTCCTCAGTAGAAACTGCAGGAACATCACCGTCGATAGTAGGAACGTCAGCAGGAGCTGGAGCAGCTTGCTCAGCTACTGGAGCTGCGTCGATATTGGTGAAATCGCCAGTCTTAGTATTGTCTTGCTTCTGCAGGTAGCCGATTAAGAGGCAGATACCGAAGAAGATAATTGCTAAAGTCCAGGTGGAGCGAGTTAAGAAGTTACCAGAACCAGCTGAACCGAAAACGGTATTAGATGCACCTGCACCGAAGGAGGCGCCCATACCTGCACCCTTACCCTGCTGAACCAGGATTAAGGCAACAATGGCAATTGAAACTAAAAGCAGAAATACAATAACAATCTCGTACATAGCACAACCGTAAAAAAATGGATATTTTGGGCTGTGCAATGATACCGTTCAATGTCACTTTTATCAAGTCATAAAGCTTGCTAAGCCGCAAAAATAACACTCTCGTATCTAACAAGATCAGCATTATTTGCCCTTATTTACCCACTAAATGGCCGATTGTAGGCTACATAAGAGCTTGCCCTTGTATAAAGCAAAAACCCGATATGATCACTCATATCGGGTCTTAATTTCACCATAAAATGGTCTTTAAACAATAATTTAACTATTTAAGCCATATAGGTTTGCTCAAAAGGCAAGGTCAATTCTTAAGCTCTGAGATACAGCGCACGAAGAAATAGCCAATGGCCCATACAAACATCTTTAGTTTAACAAACCATATTAGAAGCTAAAGAAAGTCGGCTACTTTATAAGCCTTCAGCCTGCTTGCGGATGACATCGGCGATACGTACGGCCATATTGTGTACAACCTCGCGATCTTCACCTTCAACCATAACGCGAATTAATGGCTCAGTACCGCTCTTGCGTAGCAGTACACGTCCTTTATCCTGCAGCTCATTTTCAACAGCCTTAACCTCAGCCTTTACCTTTTCATCGTTAAACACGTCAAAGCCAGCAGTCAGACGAATGTTGATAAGCTCCTGTGGGAACATGACTAAGTCAGCGGTGAGCTCATCTAAGCTCTTGCCAGTACGGATCATGGCCTTGAGCACCTGCAGTGCAGAGATAATACCGTCACCTGTTGAGGTGTGGTCTAAGCAGATGATGTGACCTGAGTTTTCACCGCCTAAGATCCAATTGCGCTTTAAGAGCTCTTCCATAACATAGCGATCACCCACTGCTGAACGGGTAAACTCAATATTGTGCTTCTTTAATGCCAGCTCAAAGCCTAAATTAGACATCTGAGTACCAACTACACCACCCTTGAGCTTGCCACGGCTAGCTCTGTCCATAGCGATGATGTATAAAAGCGCATCACCGTCTAAGACACGGCCATTCTTGTTGACCATCATGACACGGTCACCATCGCCGTCAAAAGCAATACCTAAATCAGCCTTAGCTGAAAGTACACGCTCGCTTAAAGTATCTATGTGAGTAGAGCCAACACCGTCGTTAATGTTAATACCGTTTGGATCAACACCAATTAGTTTTACCTCAGCACCTAACTCTCTAAATACGAGTGGAGCAACATGATAAGTAGCACCGTTGGCACAATCTAAAACAATGTGCTTACCTTCAAGACTCATACGTGAGTCAAAGGATGACTTACAGAACTCAACATAACGACCTGGAGCGTCAGACTGACGGTATGCACGACCAAACTCAGAAGGCTTAGCCATTTCAAGTTCAGCCTCTAAAGCTTCTTCAATAGCCAGCTCAACATCATCAGGCAGCTTGGTACCCTCTGAAGAGAAGAACTTAATACCGTTGTCATAAAAAGGATTATGAGAGGCAGAGATAACAACACCTAAATCAGCGCGGAATGCCTTTGTCAGATAAGAAACCGCTGGAGTTGGCATTGGGCCTAAGAGCACAGTTGAAACACCAGCAGCGCTAAAACCAGCCTCTAAGGCAGCTTCTAACATATAGCCTGACAGACGGGTATCTTTACCGATAATTACACGGCCCTGATTGTTCTTCATCAGAACCTTACCTGCTGCCATACCTAACTTCATGACGAAGTCTGGAGTAATAGGAAACTGACCTACACGACCACGAACACCGTCAGTTCCAAAATACTTGCGCTTTTTAGCTTGCATCGCTTCCCCTTAACCACACTGACATCCATAAACACTGCCTCATCGACGACAAAGGCTTAAAGGCATCAGCATAGTTTCCGACAGCAAAACTGTCATATCCTTTAACACATAAGGATCCTTACGATCCCACAACACAGTCAATGATTTTAACTCATGCTATAGGCAAAATCTGTAGCACAAGACTAAAAAGCAACAAGCCACTTACCATTGCCCAATATTGAGCATTAGTAAGTGGCTTGTATATACCCAAAAGTTCAAATAAGTAGATTGTTCATTACGCCTACGCACATCAAGTGAGTGCTATGCACATTTATAATCAATAAACACGACTACTTGTTCTCGTTTTTCTTCAGGCGGCCTAATGCCAACTCCTTAAGACGGCGACCGATAGCGCGTGAGAGCTTAAATGGTCGAGCACTATGATTGAGTGCATGCCAGCTGTTAATTACTAAGGCGATGTCATAGACGCGATTAGTACGAATCATACGCACGCCCTGCTGCTCAGCAAAGATCGCCACAGTAGCAACGATGGACATAGACTGATTGATATTGTCCTTTTCAGCCACCATACGAGGCAGTGCACAGCTAATTGGTAGACCAAAGCTATTGAAGGTATTGAGACGACCAAACATCTTCAGACGGAAGTCAACAGAAGTATCGATGCTAATCATTGGATCTAAGACAATACGCTGACGGTCAATGTGTGCATTGATACACGCATCTAAGCGCTCATAAAAGAACTCAGATACAGTAGCACAAGGATCACAGCAATCATCTTCAGTGAAGTTGACTGACTGATCCATGAGCATACATACTGCACACTTAATCTCAGCGACAGCCTCAAGTGCACCAGGCTGCGTTAAAGCGAGCGGGTCTACAATCATCTGAGCACCACACTCAACTACCTTGCGCATGATGACAGGATCACTGGTGTACACAGCTGGGATAAGCTCAATATCTTTGATGGTCTCTAATGCTGCACATAGCATGTCAATCTCTGCATCTTGAGAGCAAGCATCCCTCTTGTGCTTATTAACACTGAGCTCAACAAAGGTAGCACCGCTTGCAGCATAGCCAGAGGCGATTTCGGCGATCTCGTCAAGGTCAAGTGGGTCATCAGTATTGAGATCGATGATGCCCATGATAAGTAGGCCTGATAACTCAACAGTGCTGTTTACTAACTTCAGTTCCACAATGAGATCCCCCAGTCTAAGGACGCCAAACAGAGTATCTTGATAATTAACATATTAGGACATCTTGAGCCTCAGTCGTAAGCTAAGTTATTTAGTTGCGAGCATAGTCAAACTTTAAGCAACAAATGCCACTCCAAATCCTACTTAACTAAAAGATCAAGCCTTATAAAACCTAACAAAATCGCCCTTCAACAAGACTAAACACCGAAACAGATACAGCGCACTAAAAGTTATCAAGCCACCAAAACTAAAAAGGCAGCCAATGGCTGCCCTTGTTTAGAAAAACAGTACTGCTCTACACGAGCATAATAAAAAACTTAGCCTAAGAGGCTTAAACCAAGCTGAGGACGGGTGTTAGCCTGCATCAGCATGGAAGCAGCTGCCTGCTGGATAATGGACTGCTGAGATAAGTTAGCAGACTCTTCAGCAAAGTCAGCATCACGAATACGTGAGCGTGCATCAGCTTCGTTAGCAGCAACATTAGACTGATTGCGGATAGATGACTCAAGACGATTTTGCAAAGCACCAAGATCAGCACGTGCGCCGTCAACCTTAGAGATCATAGAATCCATCAGCTCAACAATTGCAGCAATGGATGTAGCTGAAGTATCTGTTTTAGCTTTGGTAAGGGTTACAGTTATAGTGCCATTAGCAGATGTCTTGAAAACTTTATCTGCAGCATCACCCATCAAATCGCCTGATCCGATTTTTGAGAACATTACGGAATTTGATGTGAAACTAATTGTATCGCCCTTATTTGAACCAACCTGCAAAGTCAAAGTACCAGCATCACCAGCAGGTGCGGTATTACCACCACCAGCTGCAGGATCACCGAAAATAGATCCAGCAATTTTGCCATTTAAGATGGTTTTGCCGGCGAAGGTAGTTTTCTGAGCGATGCGGTTAACTTCGTTGACTAAGGCTTCCATTTCCTTACCAATGGCGCGACGATCGTCAGAGGTATTAGTGCCGTTATTTGCCTGAACAGCTAAAGTACGAACTTTCTGGAGCATGCCAGAGATTTCGTCCATGCCAGCTTCCATGGTCTGGGCAAGAGCAATGCCGTCGGAGGCGTTGCGGTTGCCTTGGTTGAGGCCATTAATCTGGGAGGTTAAACGATCGGCGATTTGGAGGCCAGCAGCGTCATCTTTAGCGCTATTAATACGCATACCGCTTGATAATCTTTGGTATGTGGTAGTCAGCTGGTTCTGGACATTGCCTAAGTAGCGCTGGCCCTGCAGAGCGCTGTAATTTGTGTTTACATATACGGCCATGACCTATCTCCTTAATCTAATTATGCTCGATACCACAATCAAACAGGTGATAGAGGCCTGTTTTGCAAGAGCATGTTGGTGATCTGAGGTACTTCGTAGCGAAGAGACCTCCAAGATCTCAAGCTATCGCGAGAAAGAACTCATTTCTCTACTTATGTTTACGGCCATCATCAATATTAATTAACAGCCCTATTCAAAACTATTTTAAAGACACCAATTTTTACGAAAGCAATACGAATTTCGCCTTAACACCATGAAATACAAAAGGCCCTGAAACCTTGCAGAATCAGGGCCTTTTTTAGAATTCAAAAGCAATCTTAAACTATGCTATTAGCCAAGTAAGCTAATGCCAAGCTGAGGACGGGTGTTAGCCTGCATCAGCATGGAAGCAGCAGCTTGCTGAATGATGGACTGCTGTGAAATGTTAGCAGACTCTTCAGCAAAGTCAGCATCACGAATACGGCTACGAGCATCAGCTTCGTTAGCAGCAACATTAGATTGATTGCGAATAGAGGATTCAAGGCGGTTCATATAAGCACCTACCTCGGCACGACGTGAGTCGACCTCAGCAATCACAAAATCAATAGCAGCAAGAGCATTACGAGCATCGTCATGAGTAGCAATTTTTACTGTCATGGCATCAGCTCTATTATCTTGACCTTGCTGAATATCAAAAGCACCAGCAGAAATATCAGCGATACTTTGTTTCCTGCCGTTATAGTCAACTTGAGTACCGTTAACAATTTCTGGAACAAAGAAGCTCTTAATAGTAGCTACAATTACATCACCGCTATTAGCGCCTACCTGTAATCTCATAATACCAGGGTCGAAGTTCTTACCATTGACTACACTTTCATAAATGTCATCATTATTTTTCATGTGACCTTCAAGAATCTTCTTGCCAGCAAAAGTGGTGTCAGTAGCAATGGCTGCAGCGTTTAAGAGCGTAGTACCAATTTCAGTTTCTAAAGCTTTTAGATCTGATGCGGTATTGGTGCCATTTGCTGCTTGTACTAATAAAGTACGAGCACGTTGTAAACTGCCAGTGATTTCCTCTACTGCGCCATCAATTGTCTGTAAGAGCGCAATACCATCATTAGCGTTGCGATTGCCTTGATTAAGCCCATTGATTTGGGAGGTAAGGCGATCGGAAATTTGTAAACCAGCAGCATCGTCCTTTGCAGAATTAATGCGCATACCTGAGGAGAGGCGCTTGTAGGTTGTAGTAAGTTGATTCTGGACATTATCCAGAGAGCGGCGACCATTTAAGGAGCTGACATTTGTATTTACATATACTGCCATTTCTAACCCCTCTATTCATGAACTAGCTAGCCATTAATAAGCATGTAATCGAGTAATCAACACAGTGATAGCAAGTTCAGAATAAGCCGTGAGGACTTAGCCTGCCGAACATAAACAACGACTGAACGAACTTGACTCCTATATCTTAATATATCGGCTGCAGCTAGGCTGATTAAAATACGACGTAAACTCAAATGTCTTTAAAGCAACTACAGTGCTTAATAAAACCATAATGCGGCTTAATCGTTAAATTGGATATAGAGCTTAAGGATAAAAAAGCCCCGCATCTGTTAACAGATCGGGGCTTTTTTTTAATTTATTGACGAGTCTAGATTACTTCTTATCGTCGTCAGCATTCTTACCGCTAGGAGTGTTGAATGGCCAAGTGCCGGCTTTTTCTTCACTCATAGGAGCAGGATCTTGAGCCTTTGACTCGGTGCTGCTCTCAGCTTGCTTCTCGCTATTATCTGCAGATTCACTCTTATTTGAGTCAGTGCTTTGAGCTGATGCAGCATTATCTTGCTTAGGCTGCTCAGAAGAGGACTCAGTTGAATCACTCTTAGAATCTGAGCTTGACTCAGACTTTGACTCTTCAGTTGATGCGCTCTTTTCGTCCTTTGCATCACCGTTAGAGCCATTAGAGTCAGATGACTTCTTGTCATATACGCCAGTCTCAGATGGAGCACGGCATGGACGACGATTCATTAAGTCATCAATTTGAGCTGCATCAATAGTCTCATACTTGAGCAGAGCATCCTTCATAGCCTCGAGAATATCGCGATTCTCGGTAAGCATGGTCTTAGCTCTGTCATAGCAGAAGTTGATGATTGCAGTAACTTCCTCATCAATGATGAGAGTAGTCTTGTCAGATACTGGCATAGTGGAAACATGACCACCACCTAAGTACTGAGACTGATCTTGGTCTTGGTCAAACTGCATTGGTGGCAATCTCTTAGAGAAGCCCCAACGGGTCACCATGCGACGAGCAATATCAGTTGCTCTCTCAATATCATTAGATGCACCAGTAGTTACGGCATCCTCGCCAAAAGCGATTTCCTCTGCTAAACGACCAGCAAATAGTGCTGAAATTCTGGATAACAGATACTGCTTAGACTGGCTATAGCGATCTTGCTCAGGCAAGTATGAAGTAACACCTAAAGCACGACCACGAGGAATAATGGATACCTTATAAACTGGGTCATGATCTGGAACTAAGCGACCAACGATAGCATGGCCTGCCTCGTGGTATGCAGTGTTAGCCTTTTCATGATCATTCATGATTAAGCTACGACGCTCAGCACCCATTAAGAGCTTATCCTTAGCCTGCTCAAACTCACGCATACCAACAGTACGCAGATTTGCACGAGCTGCAGATAAAGCTGCTTCGTTAACTAAGTTAGCAAGCTCAGCACCAGAGAAGCCTGGAGTACCACGAGCAAGTAAAGCAGCATCAACGTCAGAGTTTAAAGGTACCTTCTTCATGTGTACCTTTAAGATCTGCTCACGGCCACGAACATCAGGCAGACCAACAGTTACTTGACGGTCAAAACGGCCTGGACGTAATAACGCTGGATCTAATACATCAGGACGGTTGGTAGCTGCAATTACGATTACAGCCTCGAAGCCTTCAAAGCCGTCCATTTCAACGAGTAACTGGTTTAAGGTCTGCTCACGCTCATCGTGACCACCGCCTAAACCAACACCTCTTTTACGGCCTACAGCGTCAATTTCGTCGATGAATACGATACAAGGAGCATTCTTCTTGGCCTGTGCGAACATGTCACGGACACGGGATGCACCCACACCAACGAACATTTCTACGAAGTCAGAACCAGAAATAGAGAAGAATGGTACTTTTGCCTCACCAGCAATAGCACGGGCAAGTAAGGTCTTACCAGTACCTGGAGGGCCAACCATCAGAACACCACGAGGAATACGGCCACCTAACTTCTGATACTTAGATGGGTCACGTAAGAAGTCGACTAACTCGACAACATCTTCCTTGGCCTCGTCGCAACCAGCAACGTCACCAAAAGTGGTCTTAACCTGGCTTTCACTTAAGAGCTTAGCCTTGCTCTTACCAAATGACAGCGGATTGCCCTTTGAGCCACCTTGCATCTGGCGCATGAAGAAGATCCACACACCGATTAAGAGCAACATTGGCATCCAAGAAACCAGAATTGAGGTCAGTAAACCTGGCTCCTCAGGACGTGTACCTGAAGTACGTACGTTATGGCTTAACAGAGAATCCAAGATAGCACTGTCATGAATAGGCATTACGGTAGTGAACTGCTCACCGTTACGCTTTAAGCCGTTGATTACAGATCCGTCAAACACAACTTCCTGAACTTGGTCGTTCTGTACAGACGAAATAAAGCTAGTGTAATCAATGGTACGACCATTGTTATCTGAGCTGTTGAATGACTCGAACAGCGACATCAGAATTATCGCAATCACAAGCCACAGGATTAAGTTCTTTGCCATTACTTCCTCATTAAGTTCCCGAAAGAAACTACAGCACCTGCTGCAATGACTGGAAACATACAATAAATCGGCATCAAGACTAAAAACGTAAGCTCACTAAAGCTAGGCTTTTAAAGTCTTGTTTGGCGGTTTCCCACCTAATAATCATCATGCGCACACTTCATCACAAGCTTATTTCTTGTGAATCTTTATGCCCACAGACGATCGAAAAATCCGTACTAGGCCTCTTAAGAGGCTAATTAAAACTTTGTCTTAACAATGACAGAGCTTATCTAGTTTAAGAGTTTGATTATATTCACCAAGGCTTTGCTTAAACTTAGCACGGCCTATGAGTTGGAGCTATCCATTTCAGGTGCTACACCTGAAAGCTCATGGCCCTTAAAGCCAGTTGCAACCATGTAAACCTCACTTGAACGATCACGTGAAGCCTCTGGCTTACGTACACGCACGCTAGTAAAGTCTTTTTTCAGCTCGGCTAAGAACTCTTGAGAGCCTGAGCCTGTGAATACTTTCACTACAAAACTACCGCCCTCTTTTAAAACGCGGCGAGCCATGTCTAAAGCAAGCTCAGTTAACAGCATGGCACGTGGTTGATCGATGGCCTTGTTGCCTGACATGTTTGGAGCCATGTCAGATAAAACCACATCAGCACCACCGCCAATCATGCCGTAGAGCTTGGTAAATACGGCGTCTTCTCTGAAGTCACCTTGTAAAAAATCTACGTTGCGGATCGGACGCATTGGCAGAATGTCACATGCGACAATACGGCCACTTTCACCGACACACTTAATTGCATACTCAGACCAACCACCTGGAGCGGCACCGAGATCTACAACGATGTTTCCAGGGCGGATCAGACGATCTTTCTTTTGCAGCTCTTCGAGCTTGAAAGTCGCACGTGAACGCAGTCCGCGCTTATGGGCCTCTTTAACGAAAGGATCGTCAAAGTGCTCCTTAAGCCATCTGGTGGAACTTGCGCTTCTTTTACGTACAGGCATATCTGATTTCCCAAGACAATTAACTAACTACACATAGCTCATAGTATGTGTGCAAGAATACGATTATACATTAGCAAGCCGCTGTTTTTTCACGAAAAGGGCTATAACTCGGGATAATCTTAAGCATCTTGGCTCTTGACTAATAGCTAAGATGATCGCTTGATTAGCTTTAAGTATGCACATGACTTTGTACCATAGGATCCCAGATAGCGGTGAAAAAGCGAGAAACAAAAGCAAAAAATATGAGTAAGCTCATAGCAATCGAATTTGTCTCACTTTTAGCGATTGCTCACAAGCAATTACTCGCACTATCTTAGACTCTCAAATAAGCATCTATGCATGCTTAAACTGCATAAATCATAACCCTTATTGCCCAAGCGCTAAGACAAGAGAATTTATCAAGCACTAGGCACTTAAATTAGATGCTACGCATTCACAATAACCTGTCCTAACCTAGCTTTAGGATATAGACTCTGTTTATCTGTTTGTAGATGGCATACACAAGGCTTTTGCTAAGAAAGATCTTTTAATGTGTAGCGGATCTGATAGAATGTGAGCCGGTCAGACCTTTTGTCTGGCTAATCGATCAGACCTAATGTCTGAGATCACTAGGAATAATACACATATGGCATTAAACACAAAGCAGCGCCAGTTCTTAAAGGCACAGGCTCATGCTTTAAATCCAGTTGTTATGCTCGGTTCTGATGGACTTTCTGAGAATGTCATCAAAGAGATTGACAGCTCAATCGAGCATCACGAGCTGATTAAGGTCAAGCTCAATGCCGGTGAAGGCCGCAAAGAACAGGCTCAGCAAGCTGCTGATGCTGTTCAGGCAGAACTTGTTAATGTAGTTGGCCGCGTTGCTATTCTGTTCCGTCAGAACAAAGAAAGCCGCTTCATTCTGCCTCGCTAAGCATACAGGCAATTAAAGCTTCAAAAAGCCCGATACAGCTAAGCTGTTCGGGCTTTGCTTTTTCTTAGACCTGCAAAATCCTAGCTGTCCTCTCGATCACAAGCTCTCCTCATGATCTTTTTACAGATCGCGATCTTTTTCTTTTTCTTCACAAGGCCTTACGCTGCTTTACCCTTTTGGTGACAGTGCGGGGCTAGGTTTACTTTATTTGGCTTTGTTTGGCTTTGCTTTATTTGGCTTTGCTGTGTTTGGCTTTGATTGGCTTTGTTTTGTCGTGGCCAAAATAACAAAGGCCGCTGTAGCGCTTTGTACGCTACAACGGCCTAGGATGAGGCGCTTGCCTAGCAGTATTTTGTTAGGCTTGCGATTAGATTGATGATTGCCACTTAGGCAATATATTCAACCTTTAAGATCTCGTAAGTAACGGTGCCCTTAGGGATCTTAATAGCAACCTCGTCCTCTTCTACCTTGCCAAGTAAGCCCTTAGCGATAGGAGTCTTGTAGGACATGAGGTTGTTCTCGATAGATGCCTCGTCCTCGCCTACGATCTTGTAGGTGATTTCTTCTTCAGTATCAACATCAAGCACAGTTACGGTTGAGCCAAACACAACCTTTAATGGGCCATTATGAGCAAGCTTAGTCACATCGATGATGTTAGCTGAAGCAAGCTTAGCTTCGATGTCCTTGATACGGGCTTCGCATAAGCCTTGCTCTTCTTTAGCTGCATCGTACTCAGCGTTTTCGCTCAGATCGCCGTGGCTACGAGCCTCTGCAATGGCTGCGGTAATGCGTGGACGCTCCTGAGTCTTCAGGCGCTCTAATTCATCACGTAAAAGTTGCTCACCGCGAGCAGTCATCGGAGTCTGTTCCATAATTTCCTCAAAAGTTCGATCTCCAAGTATGCATGTTTAAGCTAGTCATTAAGTAATGCACTAGATCGCTGATATGCAAAGAGTTGGAGATCAAAGATCACTAACGCTGCTTATCCTAAAAGCGGATCACTGCCTAAAAAGCTCGATAGCTAGATCGTAGCTAAGTCATTTACAATGAGGCCGTGAAACTCAGAACTTGAGGACAGTTCGAGACGAAAGTGATGTTGTAAAAAACAAAAAACGTCTAGAGCGCTATGCACCAGACGTCTTGCATATGAATTCTGTAATAAAGCAGTAGCTAAAACCACAACTACTTTGTGCGCTGCTACGGCTAAAAGAGTTTAGCAATTATAGCACGCGCTCGCTTGCTTTGGTGTTTAGTCCAAAAAGTAGCTTAACTAAGTGCACAGCAGAATAGCAAAACAACTGTTACATGGCCTTTTTAGGTCGTGCTTAATTGTTGCCCTGATGTGTACTTTGAGTTTGTTGGTGCTATTGCTTTGGTGCAAGTATGTATGAAAAAAGCCTCATGGCATTGCTGCCGTGAAGCTTTAATGTTTGACAGTTGCATGCCCTAACTTAATGCTCATTAGTCAGAGCACGCTATGGAGTCTGTATATAGCCTAAGGCTATATATTTGAGTCTTATATGACTCTACTTAGAGTTCTTGCCGCCACCTAAGTTTTTAAAGAATGATTTCATGTTGTCCATGAAGTCTTCACTCTTTGGTCTGTGGCCTGACTCTGTAGAGCTCTTACCCTCTTTTTTATCCTTACTGTCCTTTGATTCACCTTCAAGTGACTGCTCTAACTTATGCAGCAGATCCTTTTGGTAATCGTTGAGATTTACTGGGGTCTCAACTACAACAGTGCAGTACAGGTGACCGCGTGGACGGTTAGAGTAAGTAGCCTTAATACCCTTACCAGCAAGTCTGAAGGTAGTACCAGTCTGAGTGCCTGGTTCAACAGTGATAGCAAGCTTTCCATCTAAGGTTGGGACAGTTACCTTGCCGCCTAAAGCTGCAGTAGTGAAGCTAATTGGTACTTCACAGTAGAGGTTATCACCGTCACGCTTAAAGAGCTTGTGCTCTGCAACCTGGATTACAGCAAGCAGATCGCCGTTTGGACCGCCATGCTGACCTGACTCACCAGCACCTGATACAACTACATGCTGACCAGTGTCTAAGCCGCCAGGAATATTAATCTTGACGGTGTGAGGCATCTTGATGCGGCCTTCACCATGACAGCGCTTACATGGGTCAGTTACTACATAACCCTCACCCTTACAGTGCTCACAGGTACGCTGAATAGCAAATGGGCCTTGCTGTGAAACTGTTACGCCAGAACCGTGGCAGTATGGACATGCCTTTCTGCTCTTAGGATCCTTAGTACCCTCACCATTACAGTCTGGGCAAGTAGTAAGAGTTTCAATCTTGATCTCTTTAGTAAGACCTTGAACGGCCTCTTCTAAGGTTAAGTTAACTACGATACGTAAATCGCGACCACGAGATCTTACAGGGCCAGATTGACGACGTTGACGCTGACCGCCCATGCCGCCAAAACCACCCTCGCCGAAAATGCTCGAGAAGATGTCAGCAAACTCAGGACCAGCACCGCCAAATCCACCGAAACCACCAAAGCCGCCATCATCAGCACGAGAGCCGTCTACAGCAGAGAAGCCGCCTGCATCATAGGCCTGACGCTTAGCTGGATCAGAAAGAACTTGGTATGCCTCATTGATCTCACGGAACTTCTCACCCGCATCAGCTTCTTTATTACGGTCTGGGTGATACTTCATTGCGAGGCGTTTGAATGAGCGCTTAATCTCATCATCAGTTGCGCCTTTCTTGACGCCTAACACCTCATAATAATCACGTTTTGTTGCCATGCTTATCTCGAAAGAATCAGTATGTGTTGCTCTTTAGTTGTAGCTTTAAGCATGTAGCTTAAAGCCTTTTCGCTGCACTGCAATCACTGCACTACTACATATTGCAAAAACTAAAGTGTGAATAACTTGTCATGCTTTAGCACTCTGTTGCCAAGACACAATGCCTGCAAAGCACTAAAGCAAGACCTAAACAGCTTTTGTCAAAAATCAGTAAGCTTGTCGCTCTAATTAAGTTGCGTATCTTACCATCTTTTCTAGCTAAACAGGCCCAACCCCCTTGCGGTGGTTGAGCCATCTTGCTGTTTGCTATGACTAGCTAATTACTAGCTAGCCATACGCTTAGATTGTTTAGAGAGGACAATTATTTCTTGTCGTCCTTAACCTCTTCGAACTCAGCGTCTACCACATTGTCATCCTGTGATGAACCCTGGTTAGCCTGAGCACCCTGATCAGCCTGCTGATATGCACCAGCACCAGCGCTCTGAGCACCGGCAGCTTGCTGAGCACGAGCTAAGATAGCCTGGAGTGACTCTAAGACGCGCTTCTCAGCTGCCTCAATGTCGTCCTTGTTGTCGCCACGAACTGCAAGCTCAAGGGCGTTGATGTTACGCTCAACCTCAGCCTTGTCCTCGCCCTGTACGTTCTTGTCGTTTAACTCCTTACGTACAGTGTGGATGGTGTTGTCAGCGCGGTTACGTGCAGAAGCTAACTCCTCAAACTTCTTGTCTTCCTCAGAGTGCTGCTCTGCCTCGCGTACCATACGCTCGATATCATCCTCAGACAGACCTGAAGAGGACTGAATGGTGATCTTCTGCTCTTTACCAGTCTTCTTATCCTTAGCAGATACGTGGATAAGACCATCAGCATCGATGTCGAAGCTTACTTCAATCTGTGGCATGCCACGTGGAGCAGGCTCGATACCCTCTAAGTTGAACTGGCCTAAAGACTTGTTGTCAGAGGCACGCTTACGCTCACCTTGGAGAACGTGAATAGTTACAGCTGACTGATTGTCCTCAGCAGTTGAGTAAACCTGTGACTTCTTAGCAGGGATGGTGGTGTTCTTAGGAATCATGGTGGTCATTACGCCGCCTAAGGTCTCGATACCTAAGGACAGTGGGGTAACGTCCAGTAAGAGCACGTCGTTCTTAGCACCTGAGAGCACGCCACCCTGAATTGCAGCACCCATAGCAACAGCTTCGTCAGGGTTTACGTCCTTACGAGGCTCCTTGCCGAAGAAGTCAGCAACTAACTTCTGAACCATTGGCATACGGGTCTGACCGCCAACTAAGATAACGTCGCTGATCTCAGAAACGCTTAAGCCAGCATCGTTTAAAGCAATCTTAACAGGCTCTAAAGTCTTGTTAACCAGATCCTCAACTAAAGCTTCTAACTTAGCACGAGTGATCTTGATGTTCATGTGCTTAGGACCAGATGCGTCTGCGGTGATGTATGGCAGGTTAACATCGGTCTGCTGTGAAGAAGACAGCTCGCACTTAGCCTTTTCAGCAGCTTCCTTTAAACGCTGCAGAGCTAACTGATCTTTACGTAAATCTACATTCTGCTGATTCTTGAACTCTTCAACGAGGTAGTTAATGATGCGGTTATCGAAGTCTTCACCACCTAAGTGAGTATCACCGTTGGTTGCTAATACCTCGAAGGTCTTCTCACCGTCGATCTCGTCGATATCAATAATGGAGATATCGAAAGTACCACCACCTAAGTCGTAAACAGCAATCTTCTGCTCGCCCTTAGCCTTGTCCTCACCGTAAGCAATAGCTGCTGCGGTAGGCTCGTTGATGATACGCTTAACCTCTAAACCTGCAATACGGCCAGCATCCTTAGTAGCCTGACGCTGTGAATCGTTGAAGTATGCAGGGCAGGTAATAACGGCCTCAGTAACTGGCTCACCTAAGATGTCTTCTGCAGTCTTCTTCATCTTCTTTAAGACTTCTGCAGAAATCTGAGGAGGAGCAAGCTTCTTGTCGTTGACGCTTACCCAAGCATCACCGTTGTCGGCCTTAACAATCTTGAAAGGCATGATGGAGATGTCGCGCTGAACCTCACCATCATCGTAACGACGACCAATTAAACGCTTAATAGCGAATAAGGTCTTCTCTGGATTGGTAACGGCCTGACGCTTAGCAGCATCACCCACTAAGATCTCGCCATCATCAGCATAAGCAACGATCGAAGGAGTAGTACGACGACCCTCGGAGTTCTCTAAAACGCGAACCTTGTCGCCATCAAGAACAGAAACGCAAGAGTTAGTAGTACCTAAGTCAATACCAATAATCTTTCCCATTTGATTTATCTCCGCTGTCAAAGCTGTAAAGAACCAAAGAGCTTTCAGAAAGTCTTACATCTCTTTGCTCTCTTAAAAGCTCTAGCACTGGTCTTGCCGTACATCGTTTCAGTGGATGTCACGGTCATATCTTATGCAGAGCCTCTTTTAGCAAGCTGTAAGTCGTTGCCATAAATGACGAGGCTCACAGTGCATTTGGTTCTTGAAATTCTTTTCTTATCTGTTATTACAAGTGGGGTCAGTACATTTTGTTTTCAAGTACTGATCACAAAATTTTTTAAATTTTCTTTTGCACTTATTTACAAACCCCATAAACAAGGCATTTTAATCAGTAAAACTTTTGTAACTTAACTAGCATTTACATATTCCGCTTTTAACGTTCTTTTAAAGAAGAATGTCTTGAGTAAATGTTTTAAAGCTAAGTGTTAGCTTACTGATTCAAGCTGAGCATTATGAACGACCTTGTTCTTATCTGCTCTGTTAGATTAATTGGGGATGAGGGATCTTATTTTCAAGTGCAAAATAAAGAAAAAACCCTACAACCTGCATCTTACGAAAGATACGAGGTTGTAGGGTTTAGCTCATTACTTTGTAATGAAGCTTTTTAGTTATTAGTTGCCCTTAGCAACGATAACCATAGCTGGGCGAACCACACGACCATTTAAGGTAAAGCCCTTTTGCATGGTGTTTAATACGTGGTTGTTTGGAACATCTGTAGATGGAACCATGGACACAGCCTGGTGGAAGTTTGGATCAAATGGATTGCCAGTAGGATCAACCTGCTCTACGCCAAAAGATGACATTTCCTTTAAGAACAGAGTTAAGGTGTTCTCAATGCCATCGATGGTAGCCTTGGTAGCCTCATTGTTACGATCAGAGAACTCTAAAGCCTTTTCAAGAGCATCGTATACAGGCATTAAAGAACGAACAAACTTCTCTAAAGCGTACTTACGCTCGCGATCAACGTCCTGCTCAGCTCTCTTACGTACGTTATCAGCCTCAGCTACAGCACGCAGCATCTTGTCGTGCTCAGCGGCAAGAGCCATAGTTAGCTCGTGAACCTGATTGCTAAGAGCAGAGTTTTCGCTCTGGAGCTTAGCTACTTCAGCTGCAAGCTCCTCTGGAGTTGCATCAGTAATCTCTGCTTGCTGAACTTCAGCATCATTTGCTGCAGTTACGTTTTGATCCTCAGGAGCACCATTGGCATTGAAAGCTGCGCCTTGCTGTGGCTGTGCGTCCTGTGCCATTGCTGCATTATTAGCATAAGCCTGTGCAGCCATACGGGCAGCGATTTCATCACGGTCAGTGCTATTAGCCTTTAAAGTGTTGAGCGCATCCTGAACAGTCTGCTTTTCGTTATCTTGCATCTGCATATCCTGAAAAATGAAAAACCATAAACATACAGCGTCTAGGCTTAAAATAGTATCTATCTAGCTAAGAGCGCTTTAAACTAAACTGAACATTCAAATGAATGTTCAATGGCGCTTAGTTAACCCAATCACTAGAGCCTAGAGTGTATCTTACTTTTTCCTCAGCAACTTACTATTAAGACCGCTGAGGAAAAAGCAAGCCACTAACGCTGTCTAAGACCAAAGCAATCGCATAATGTTCTAAAAGTCTGCCCATGTCAATTGACAAAAGTGACCATGACGCTATCTAAAAGATTCTTAAGATAGATAAAACCATGCTGCTTCTTGCACTGAATATTAGTGCACTTGATTACATATGGAGGCTAATAAAGTATCTTTCAAGTGTCTATGGCAAATTTTTTCGGGCTTTTGATACAATGTGTGAACTTTTGCGTAGCTAAAGAGTCTGTTTTAATGGGATATCTAAGCATTCCCTAAGTGAAGTTAAGCTATAATCAAGCCTTAACAACTGATCACACTCTTAATGAGCTGCCAGATCGATTACCCGCAGTCAACAGCTGCATACACAATAGCTGCCTGCAGTTATGGCATATGCCTAGAGGATGATTGTCCTTTACATGACTGCTGCTGTTAATAGAGCTTTGAGCCAATCAGCATGAGATTAAACAAGATTTTACTCATTGGTGCACTCACCGCCACTTTAGCCACCTTAACTAACGGTTGTGCTTATCGTTACGATTTAGACCAGGGCAACTTCGTTGAGCAAGAAGCAGTCAACAAGCTGCGTCAAGGCATGACTGACGATCAGGTACGCTTCATTCTCGGCACTCCAATGCTCACCGATCCTTTAGATAACAGCCGTTGGTACTACACTCAGCTGCATCGTCAGGGTTGGAATGACCCAGAGATTAAGACCTTAATCGCTATTTTCCAAGGCCGTACCTTAGTTGATATCCATGGCGACTTTGAAAAGCCAGCCGAGTTCAACTATGGCGTAAATAGCGTACAGAAGATCTCCTCTGAGGACATGGTCATTGCTCCTGACAATTCACAGTAGTATTTTCAATGCCTAAGAGCTAAGCATTACTACCGTAGATTCATTCTAAAAGTGCCTGCGTTATCGCGGGCATTTTTGTATGCTCACCATACTAACTAATCAAGCTATTACGCTCGCTTCAATCTGACGCTAAAAGTGGTATCTTTAGTCTGTTAGATGGATAACTCAGAGGGACGTTTCGATGAGATATGCAAAAATAACTCTTGCATCATGTGCATTACTCACCGCTAGCATGCTATTAAATGGCTGCTCTATCCGTGATGAAACCTCTGAGGAGATCATGGTTGAAGAACAAGGCGAAGAGATCGTTTTAAAAAAGCCTCGTACTAAGACTGAGTTCTTCATCCAAAAGTGTATCGAATGTGCTGCAGGCGATCTGACTTATCTTGATGAGATCGTCGAAACTTATAACAGCACCTTCACTAATACTACTGACTATCCGCATGGTGCCTTTCTTTACCAAAGAATGAAGCCAACCCAAGCCTATGAAAGCTGTGCTTTAAAAGCCTTGATTGAAGGCAACCGTATGCCTTACGACAACATCATCGTAAGGCCAAATAAGATCGCCCTTGTGGCTCGTTACTTCTACGCCTACAATCAGCCAACTCAAGGTGCATATTGGCTACAGCGTATCGTTAACATTCGTGGCGAGGTCAATGGCCTTGAAGTTGCTGGACGAGTCTTCATTCAAGACCCTCGTACTATCGGTATTGGTGTGCAACTTTTAGAGCAATCAGCACGTCTTGGTAATCGTGCTGCAGGACAGATGCTCACTGGACTTATGACACCAGGATCACCGTATTACCAACAGCTAACAACTAATACTACAAAGGACACTAATAAATCTGCCTCTGCTCCTAATGCAGAAAAGGAGCAAAAAGCTGACGACATCTCTGATATTAAGAATAATCTTGAAGCGCTCATCAACGAGCGCAAGAAGCAACGTGCCGCTAACGCCAAAGAAGCTAGCAATCTTATCTTGAGTAACCCACAAGCAAGATCAGTAAACCAAGATCAAAACGCGCAACCACAAAGCAGCTCTGTCATCAATATCTTTGATACTGACAAGAGCCCTGCAAAGAAAGCTAAAGATAATACGGCTACAAAGTCTGAAGACTTTTCAGGTGCAACCATTACTAATGAATCTCAAGATGTAACTAATGCATCCAAAGAAAAAAGCTTACAGACCGAGAATAAAGCTGCAATTAGCAACAGCGCCCGCCAAGATCTCAATGGTTCATCAAGTGTGAGCGTTTCAACAGAGAATACAGCACCAACCGGTGCTTCTGAGGCACAAGATAAGAACATGCCAGATGCAACTGATATGAACAAGCCAGATGCAACTGATATGAACATGCCTGATGCAACTGGTAAGAACATGCCTGAGGCTAATGCATCTCAAGGTTACGCAATGCCAAATGTTCCATCTGAGACTGTCACTGAGGATATTCTTAAGAGCAACGAAGCTGAGCTAAACATTCCATTAGAGTTCTATGAGAAAGCACCAAAGAATAACTCATCTGAGGATAGCAAAGGATCTCAAGCTATCACTCCAAAAGCAGATAAGGATATCAAAGAGGCCCATCAGCGACTGATTGAGCGTCATGAAGAGCGCCTTAAGCAAGCCAAAGAAAAAGCCGAAGCTGCAGCTGCAGCCATATCTAATCAGCAAGATAGCAACTAATGCTTCACCATCTCGCCTTAAATGAGCAGCACCACCCTCGTGCCACTATCTAGAGGCGAGATACATATTTATGTATTCTTAGCGCTTTAGTAAGCCAGCTCCATAAGCTCTTTATACTTAGCCACAGCCTAAAACGTCTAGGCGCATCCAATAGCTCTCTTTGCATTTACAGCAAAGCTAGAAGAAGCAGTCTGTTATCCAGCATTAAGCTCTACGAGAGCTGCCCATAAAACTATTTTTGCCCAAAACTCTACTATTTTGTCTTAATGTACTTGCAGATCTTGTCTTAATACTTGTTTGGATCTAAAGCGTGATGTACAACTGTATTTGTATACAGTGCTAAGCGGAATTGCGATGAGCTGGCGTACAATGTTAGGTCGGCCTCAATTTGTAATATCGAGGCGATTTTCGGCAAAACATGAGTGTATTTTTGTTGTCTAGATCAGTTGATCTAACTTAACAAGAACTTAATTTTTACCGCATATACTATGGCTTTTTAGAGCCAACGACACCAGCTCAACTTAAAAAGTTGGTGCCATTTTGCTAAAGCAAATCAATACAATCCTTTACACATAAAACTTTTCTAAAGTTTAGTTGTAAACGATTCATCCTTGGAAAAGCGATGTAACTTTAGATTGTGGCTCATGGTGTCTTATTTTTTCATGTCTACAGGGATTGGTCATGTCAGAAGAAACTCAACTTGATTTGGTACCGAAGGAGCTATCTTGGTTATCCTTTAATGGCCGTGTGCTTCAAGAGGCTGCCGACCAATCTGTGCCACTCATTGAAAAGATTCGCTTCTTAGGTATCTACGCTAATAACCAGGACGAATACTTCAAGGTTCGTGTAGCTAACCTCAAGCGCCAGATCATCATTAATAAAGAGAATGGTTCTGGTCGTGAAAGTACTAAGCTGCTCAAGAGCGTACAGACTGTAGTTGGCTCCTATCAAAAAGAAGTTAACCGCATTTACCGAACTCTGGTTCAAGAGCTTGCCGACAACAAGATCTACTTAAGAGATGAGACTGAAGTTACCGAAAGCCAAAAGAGTTGGATTCGTAGCTACTTCCGTCGTCACGTGCTCAAGCACATCAATCCAATCATCTTCAATGAACACATTGATCTAGTTAAGTTCATGCGCGATCAGTACACCTACCTGCTCGTACGCATGACTGGCAAAGATCATTCTTATGCCTTAATTGAGATTCCATCTGATGTAGTTCCTCGCTTTATCAGTATGCCTACTCAAGAAGGCGAAACTACCTTAATGTTCCTTGATAACGTAATTCGCATCTGCCTTGACGACATCTTCAAGAGCTTCTTTGATTACGATACCATCGAGGCCTACTCCATTAAGATGAACCGTGACTCCGAGTACGACCTGCTCTCTAATGTAGACATGTCCGTACTTGAGAACATGTCTAACTCCTTAAAGCAGCGTTTAAGCGCCATGCCAGTACGCTTTGCTTATGACAGAGCAATGCCTCCTGAGATGGTGTCTTTCATGACCGATGAGCTCCATCTGTCTGACATCGACTCTTGCATGGCTGGTAACCGTTACCATAACTTTAAGGACTTCTTATCCTTCCCAAGTGTGGGTCACTCTGAGGAGTTTGAATATCCATCATTAGCGCCAGTACGCTCAACTCAGTTTGACAGCTACATCAATGCTTTTGATGCTATTTCTGCAGGCGATATCCTGCTTTACTACCCATACTACTCATTTGAATACTTCACTGAGTTCTTACGTCAGGCTTCCTACGATCCAAAGGTTACAGCTATTCGTATCAACATCTACCGTGTTGCTCGCAATAGCCGCGTAATCGACTCACTTATCGATGCTGCTAATAACGGTAAGCGCGTCACCGTAGTGGTTGAGCTTAAGGCTCGCTTTGATGAGGCTAACAACATTAAGTGGGCATCTCACTTAACTGACGCTGGCGTTAAGGTTCTCTTCGGTCTGCCAACCTTAAAGATTCACTCTAAGCTGTGCTTAGTAACCCGTAAGGAAAATGGTAGAACCGTTCACTATGCTCACATTGGTACTGGTAACTTTAACGAGAAGACTGCCAAGATCTACACTGACTTTGCTCTGTTTACTCGTGATGATGCCCAGACTCGTGAGGTATTAAACGTCTTTGACTTTATTGAGTACCCATATACTCGTCCACGCTTTGATAAGCTCTTAGTTTCTCCAATCAACGCTCGTCAACGCATTTACGCCATGATCGATCGTGAGATTGAGAATGCAAGCATGGGTCTGCCATCCTATATCAACCTCAAGGTTAATAACTTAGTTGATGACGGCCTGACTGCTCGTCTTTACAAGGCCTCTCAGGCAGGCGTTAAGATCCGCGCTATCATCCGTGGCATGTGCTCACTGCGTCCAGGCATTGAGGGCTTATCTGAGAACATCTACATCACTTCTGTAGTTGACCGTTTCTTAGAGCACCCACGTGTCATGATCTTCTGCAACAACAATGATGAAGAGCTCTATATCTCCTCAGCAGACTGGATGACCCGTAACCTCGATCACCGTATCGAGGTTGGTACCCCAGTATTAGATCCTGTACTGCGTGACCGCATCCGTACTATCTTCAAGATCCAAGAGAGCGACAATCAGAAGGCTCGTATTATCGATGCAGATCAGAAGAATGAGTATGTACCTTACACTCCTAATGCTCCAAAGATTCGCTCCCAAATCGAAATTCACAAGTACCTTGAGAATGTGGAGTTGAAGCTTACAGAGGCTTTAAAAGAGAAGCGCTCTAGCGATACCGTGAACGCTCAGTCAAATAAAAGCAAGTCTAGCTCCGCTCAAGTACAAAGCAGCGATGCATCAAAGAGTAAGTCAAGCAAGGCCGACAAGTCCGAAAAATTAGATAAGTCAGAAAAGACAGAGAAAGCTGACAAGGCAGAGAAGGCTGACTCCAAGAGCTCCAAAGGCGATGTAAGGCAGGATAAGTCCGATAAGACTGATGCCAAGTCTTCCAAGTCTGACAAATTAGACAAATCAGACAAGAGTGACTCCAAAGGCAAAGCTTCGGTAAAGGCAAAAACTCCTAAGCCATAAGCAACACAAATTAACGATTGATTACCCCTCAAATGCCCTGTCCTAAAAAGACCGGGCATTTTTTATACCCGCATTCCACTAAGCACACCTAGCTGTCCTTTAGAGCTTTAATGATGGGCGCTTTGACTTGCTTGCTCGTTGAGCAGGCTTTTTGCTATTGAAAGTTGCATCTTTGTAGTCGAGCAAGATCGCAGTTGCCTCATGTGCGTTTTTATTGCTTGCATGCTCAATAAACTTATCGAGGCTCCTTTTGCTTTTGACCAATCCTTGTCTGAGCGCGGAAGCTAAAAACTCTATATTGCCGCGATCAATGGCGATCTCGAGAAGATCAGAGCGGTCAGCTGCCTTGATCTCGATATAGCTTAATAGATCGCTAAGAGCGCTCTCATCTGTTTTAAGAATAGAAAGCAACATTCCTAGATTGATCCTTAAACTACCTCCCTCTTCTTGCTGTGCTTTAGCTAAGGTCACGATGCTCTTTGGGTCGATCTCAATTGCTTGAAAGAGGAGCTCTTTTAGGTCTTTAGCATATTGCCCATAGCGAGAAGCGCTAAAGATGGTGCTAAGTGATGCGCCTTTACCTTTTAGGTATGTAGCAATCTTGCTCTCTCCTGAGACTAAGGCATAAATGTACATACGATCAACCGGCTCCACATAGGCATGTGAGCTTGTAAATTCTCGGATAATGCCTCGGTTAAATAAAAGCGCAATGCACTCTATGCGTTCTTCTTCACTCAAAGGTGTATAGCCTCGGATTTCAGCATTATCTGCTATGTACAAATGAGTGTTGATGGCAATATCAAACCTAAGTGAGCTGACAACCCAAAGATAATTAAGGCCTGCGATAAACTCTTGCAAAGGGCTATGGAGGAATTTATTTTTGGGTGCTTTACAAAAGTTGTGGTTTTCTAACAAGCATCTTACCTTTTGTACGCCACCATAACGGCACGCCAAAGCTAAGGCCTGACCTCCCGAGTAGCGATTTTGAACCCAAACATCCTCAAAAAGACCATGAAAGTCAAAGTTAGTTGCAAGTGCACTTTGAACATCATCTATGCTGCCTCTTAAGATCGCCTCATAAAGATATACTGAAGAGCTAAAACCTTTTTTAGGCAGCATCATAGGCATGCTACTAGAATCCCATATCTGCTCATAAAAGTCTTTAACAATCTTAAGGCCATGGTTATTTGTTGTAAGTGGGTATAGATACGCCTCATCTAACAGCAAACGTTTGATGCAATCTCTCTTATGCCATTTATCATACAGCTCAGGTTCAAAAAGGTAACCCATAGCTGCGCTGCTCGCGAATTTGTCATTATCCATAAGCTCTTCTTGAAGCATAGGAAAACAACAAATCAAATTATCTATCTTGAGTTGCCGTTTCTCATCCGAGCTTCTTGAAAAGTACAACTCAAGGTTAGGGGCATACAAGATCACCAGTTGGCTTGGTAGTAAGCACAGCTGCTCTAAAATTTTGTCTCTTAAAAACGTCTCTAAGCTAATTATTTTCAACTTAGCATAGTGCTTGGCTAATGCTATATTGGGGTTGATTGTGGTTAACTGCCTAGGCAGCACCACCTCATCGACATTTTTAGACGGTACACTTAATAAGCAGCTTAAGTCTTCACTATAGAGTAAGCCATCGACATCTCTATAGATAGGGTTGCCTTGATGAACCGAATAGCGCTCGAGATTTGGCAGTCTGAGACCATCAAATAAGCCATAGGTATCTAAGCTATTTGTATTAGATTCGAATAATGCCGCAATGTGGCTAGGGATATAGTTATCGATATCAGACTTTATATAGATATTCGTAATAGTCTGAGTCTCATTATTGAAAATGAAGTAATTATCGTCCTTGTTTGCCTTTTCAAATCCTAAAAAGCTCTGCGGCAGATAGATAGATTTAATAGCCGCTGCATTCGAAAAAGTGCAATCTCTAGAAATGAACTTAACACCCTCAGGGATCACAAGATCTTCATCATTGCCCAAACATGCAAGCAGTCGCCCTTCTTCAATCTCAAAATCCATCTGCAACCTACACAATTTGCTCTATCACGCCCAATAACACTATTGCTGAACAATGATCGCCAATAATCAAAATCTCGCTTACTAAAGATCTAGGTTTTAAAGCCTAGACTGTAAAGTTTTGCGCCTCTTCAATAAGCTCAAGCTCTCGGTAATCATTAGCTGTAATTACATTAGCAAAGTCCAGGATCATGCTTGTCGCACTCTTACATTGTAAGCTGCTAGCAACATTTGTGTCTATCGGCATCACTACACTAGTATCTAGGGCCGTCGCGACATTTGACGGTGCGAGCACTAAGGTTGTAATTTCGTAAAGCTCAAGCTGCTTAAACTTCTTGATTAAAGACTCACCTAAGCGCTCTTGTAAGATGTCTGTTTTGCAGTTAAATAGGCCCAATACTTCTCAAAAACCTGATAAATATGCCATTTAGGCAGCTACTAGCATCTACGTGAATATGGATAAACTAATCCAGTTATTACCCTACTTAGCCACCCCTTACATAATCTAAATTCTGTTTTGCAGTTAAAATGACCGAATACAGCCGCAGAAGCTGATAAGTATGGCGTTTGATGAGCTACTGATTTCTACGTAAATGTGGATAAACTAATCGGCTATGCCCTACTTTGCTACCCTCTATGATCTGGCATCTTCTAAAATCTGTTTTGCAGTTAAAGAGGCCCAATACTGCTCAAAAGCCTGATAAGTACGCCATTTAGGCAGCTACTAGCATCTACGTGAATGTGGATAAACTAATCAGCTGTGCCATACTTTGCTGTCGCCTATGGCCGTAGCTGCAGTTAAAATCTGTTTTGCAGTTAAAGAGACCAAATACTGCTCAAAAACCAGATATGAATGGCGTTTGATGAGCTACTAGTTTCTACGTGAATGTGGATAAACTAATCGGCTATGCCCTACTTTGCCACCCTCTATGATCTAGCATCATCTTAGATCTGTTTTGCAGTTAAAGAGGACAAATACTGCTGTAAAACTTGATACGTATGCCGTTTATGTAGCTACTGGTTTCTACGTGAATGTGGATAAACTAATCGGCTATGCCCTACCTTCAGCCATCTATTACCCTAGCTGCAGTTAAAATCTGTTTTGCAGTTAAAGAGACCAAATACTGCTGTAAAACCTGATAAGTATAGCGTTTGATGCGCTACTGATTTCTACGTGAATGTGGATAAACTAATCAGCTATGCCCTACTTTGCCACCCTCTATGATCTGGCATCATCTTAGAATCTGTTTTGCAGTTAAAGAGGCCAAATAGTGCAGTAAAAGCTGATAAGTATGGCGTTTATGCAGCTACTGATTTCTACGTGAATGTGGATAAACAAATTGGTTGTTGGGGTAATTACACAGCATTGCTATCAGTTATAGTGGTGATCTGGCTGTGCAAGCGATTATCGTCTATGGTTGAGTGAGACAGATGGGATACATTAAGCTATTATATCTATCCTGATCGTATCAACTGCTAAGGCTTTCTGTGCATGGTTAGCTTAAGCGGTTGTGCGTGGCTGTGTTTTTGTTTAGTTGTTAACTGTTCCTGGGGTTATTATGCTGCACTTTCTTGGTTCTAATACGGTTGTGAGTGTACTTGTAGTAGTACTTGCCGTAACCTGCGCCATTCTCTATGCCAAGGTCTTAGCCTTACGCGTTAAGTCACGCAATAACCCTGAGCTAGTTGAGATCACCACCAAATCAGAGCAGCTTGCTAAAGAAAAAGAGTTCTTACAAGCTGAGCTTGATAAGCTTAAAACAAACTTTGAAGAGCTCTCTAAAAGCGCCCAAGAAAAGGAAGTTAACCTAAGCTCCACTACCGCTGATCTCAAGGCCAAGATGGAGGCTCTTAGCGCTAAGATCGAAGAGCGCGAGAACTATATTCAAAAGCTTAGCTCTGACCATGAAAACGAAGTTGCAGTTTTAAAGAAGAAAGCTGAGGATGAGCTCAATCAGGTCAAAACTGAGTCACGTGAGCTCCTTGAGAAAACCAAGAGTGAAAATGCAGCGCTCTTAGAAAAAACTAAGAATGAAAGTACTGCTCTTTTAGAGAAGACTAAGAGCGAAAGCAGCGCTTTGCTTGAGAAGACCAAAGAAGAGGATAAGGCCTTACTGCAGGCAACTAAAGAAGAGGCTCAATCTCAGCTTGAACAGCTTAAGCAAGAGGCTAATGAGACTAATCGTAAGCTTAGTGAAGAACACGAAAAGACCATTAAGAAGCTCAGTGAAGATCACGACAAGACTTTAAAGAAGCTTGAGGAGCAAGCAAAAGCTAGCTTAGAAGATTGTAAAGAGGTGCATAAGAAGACCTTAGCAGATCTCAAGAACGCTCATGAGGAGCTCTTAAACAACACCATTAGCAGCTCTAAGCAAACTATCGATAAGCTTGAAAAAGACAATCGCGATCTCAAGCAAAAGCTTGAAGATATGTCCAACACTCTTTCAGAAAAGATCTCAAAAGTGGCCTCTCTTACTAGCGAGGTGACTACGCTTAAGACTATTCAAGAGAACGAAGAAAAGCGTATTGCTGAAAACAATAAAAACTTAGAAAACCGCCTTAATAACTTAGGTGAAAAGCTCTTAAAAGAAAGATCAGAGTCCTTACAGTCTGCTAACAAAGAACATATGCAGATCATTGTTAATCCTCTGCAAAAAGAGCTGGCTACATTTAGAGAGCTTATCAACGCAACACAAAAGACCAGTTCTGAGCAGGCTGGCCAGCTTAAAAATGAGCTTAAGAATCTGCAGCAAGCCCAGGTTACTTTAGAACAGCAGGCTCACAACTTGACTAATGCCTTAATGCAAGGCGCTAAGACTCAGGGCATGTGGGGTGAGCTGCGTTTAGAGAAAGTTTTAGAGGCCGCAGGCTTAGTTAAAAACGAAACCTACGTACGTGAGCTTGCCTCAACAAATGAAGAGGGTGAACGAGGACGTGTCGATGTGCTTGTGCAACTGCCACAAAACCAAGGCATTATTATTGACTCTAAGTGCTCTTTAAGCGCCTATACACAGTACATTGCAGCTGAAAACGAAGGTGATGAGGATGCGGCTAATGATGCTCTTAAGCGTCATATTACATCTGTGTATAACCATATTGCTGAGCTTAAAAATAAGGATTATCCATCCTATGGCGAGTTTGGCAGTCCAAACTTTGTCTTTATGTTTGTGCCTATCGATCAGGCCTTAACCATTGCCTTGAAGAATGATCCAACTATGTATGACAAAGCTCAAAGCGATAACGTCTACCTAGTATCACCTTCAACCTTATTCCCTGCGCTGCGTATTGTGGCTAATTTATGGAATTTAGCTCATCAAGGCGACAAGTTTAAGCAATTATCTAAGAGCGCTGATGCTATCTACCGCAAATGCGACAAGGTCTGTAGAGACTTTGAAAAGATTAAGCAGATCCGCGACAATTTCAATAAGCAAATTGATGCGGTCAATACCTCCTTATGTGAAGGTCGCGGTAACTTACGTAGATTACTTGAGGTCTTCTCTTACGATGCACCTAATCTTACTGAGCAGGCATTTAAGAACTATGAGCATGAGCTTGGCATTGGCATGCAAGATGACAATGTCAAAGCCATTGAATGCTCTATCAAGCCGCTTAAAACCATTTCGCTAGCAGAGGACTCTACAAGCTCTGATGATGCGAACAATAAGATCAGTGACTCTCAAAGCGTAGTATCTAATGAAACTGATGTACCTTTATTTGATGAGCCACAATTAGCTGCAGCCAAAGACACCATAGCCTCTACAATCTCTCTTGAGATTGATGGAAATGAGGCAGGTGTTATACCTGTTGAAGCTAATGCATCTGAAGATCTTGCCAATGGCAACAGCGATGATCTTAATGAGGATGATGCTGACGATAAGCAGCACCCGCTCCATGGCACAGACTAAATAAGGTCGGCATAGCTAACAAGCATCTCGTAACTAAAGATCGCAGTCGCTGCGATCTTTAGTTTGAGTTGAAAAAGAGACTGTTCACATGGCAAATGGTTTAAGCTCATTCCTAAACCTTCCAAGTTGGGATGGTCATAATCTAGAGGTCGAAAAGATCTCTAGGCTCTATGACACAACCACAACTACCTACAAGTTTTGGTGGGGCTTATCTTTATTGGATGTTGTAGAACAAGGCCGTGCTTCTGTCTCGCTTAATGAACTGATTGTCATGATGCTGTCTAAGGCCTATCCGCCTTACAAGACCTTTCACTTTTCCTTTGGCTTGCAGGATGTTCTGCCAGAGCGCATCGACACATTAGAACGTATCTTTGAAAGTCATCTGCCTAAGCTATGCAAGAGCCTTGAGATCTCAACTCATCTAAATGGTATGCCATGCTCTCTAGAGGACTTGTTTAAGCTAGATAGTCTGTGCGATTGGCTGCTACCAATTACCTGTATCTCTGGCAAAAAGAATCTTACTAAACTCTATAACTACTATCATCAGCTTTTAAGCCACACTGCATCTACAAAAGGATCACGCCTGCGTATTTATCTACCAGCTAATCCTGCCGATACCAATGCAAGCATGCACAAGCTTGAGCAGCCACAAACGAGAGTTATGAGCGATGAGGCTCATGATCTCATGGAGTTCTTCTTATCTGAGCTCAATGACTTTTGTGGCGATCTTCTTAAACTGAGCATTTATGTCCCTGATCGCTTTCTATCTCCATGGAATGGCAATGCTAAGGCATCAGATCTGAGCAACAATGCCCCATACTGCATTATGGCATCTGGAAGTGAGCTACTCGATGCTATTGAAAGTTCGCGTGATAGCTCAGCTACTAAGACAGCGACATCGCCTATCTTGACTGATGTATCGAGCATAAATGCCTTAACTAGCCATGCTGATGAGCTACTGTCATGCCTCAAAGGCATGCTCCCCCAAAATGCATTTAGGAAGCTTAATCTAGTAGTCTTTAATCCATTGTATGGCGGCTACTTTAGAGCCAATATCATGGTGCTAAGAGCCTTTAGCTACCATCGTTTAGCCGAGTATATGGAAAAGCACAATCGTCTGATGCCGGCCATTGTCTCTAAGCTGTACGCCCCTGAAGAAGTGCGTAATAGCCTGAAGGTGCAACATAAGTACTTTTCAACCTACTTACAAGAACAAGGGCCTTTACGTTCTATCTACGATGATGTGCACTTTAAGGCGCATGATCGCTTTGCACTAGACCACTTCTTGCCATGGTCTTTTGTTCACCATGACATGATTTGGAACCTCACTCCTCTTGATGACTCAGCTAATAGTTCTAAGAGCAATAATCTCCCACCGCTTGAGTGCATTGAGAGATTAGCAAAACAACATCAAGAGCTCCTTAGATTCCACTTTAACCGTGCCAATAGCGAAAATGATTCACCTGAGGCAGATGATAAGTCTGATGGTGGAGCCATGCTTGTAGCTTCAGACAATAACCTCGGCTCAGACTTTAAGCTTATAGTGGATCACTACCTTGAAATAAGTCACGGTAAATCTATCAATGATCTTACTAAGCTTAGTGACTCAGACTTCTGTGATCTTATCGGCAACGAAATTCGTCCATCCTATCAAGTGGCCATCAATCAGGGCTTTAGCCGCTGGAACACCATCATCATCTAGTTCTTATTAGCACCAGGAATACCATCATTATCTAGTTATTATTAGACGCTGGAATACTACCGTCAGCTAGATCTTATAGGCGCAAAAAAGCCGCCAAATGGCGGCCTTGTAGAAAAGTTGTATTTTCCTTGATGTTGCTAGGCTTTTACCCACATCTCATTTGATGTAGACGCAAGGACTATGCGTCCTTATACCTTCTCAACTACAGGTGCAGCCTCAATGCAAACATCCATACGCTTGCGTACTGGGCTAGGAACTACACCCTTAAGGGCAAATACCTCTAAGAGAGCTGCAGCATCGTGGTTTTGACGGAAAGCAAGCTCCATTGGGAATAAGAGTACTAACTCAAAGAAGCGTACTAAAGAGTTATCTGAAAGAGTTACCTCTTGTACGTTCTTATCATAAGCGCCTAATGCTGTGAGCATACCGCCAGTGAAGTCAGTGGAGGAATGTAAAGTACGGTTTTGGTTGAAGGTGTAACCAAAGCCTACGAACTCATCAGTAGTTAAGATGTAGTTAATGAGCTCACATAAGGTGTTGATTGGCCATAAGTTGTAGCTCTCAGAGTTTGAAAACTCCCACTCTTTTGGCAGACAGATAGCAAGCTCAATACGGCTGTTAGTAAGCTCATCCACCCCTGCTGGTACATTTAACTTTCTGCCTGATACACCCTTGGTGATAATGAGGTTAAATGGGTGCTCTTCAGTTGGAGCAATGTTTAACAGCTCATAGCGATCAGTCTTGAATAAGATCTTGTAGGTACCGAAGTTCTTTTTGATGTGCTCATCAATAATAGCCTCGTCCTGCTTGCTAAGAGAGATCTCATGATTGTCTGGATCTAAGGTCTTGCACAGGGTAAGCATACGCTGAATAGTAGGCAGCAGCTTGTCCTCGCTGCCAAACTTAATAAAGCGCAGAGCACGCTCAAAACGCATTTGAGCATCGGCACTTAAACCAAGCTTAAACAGAGCATAGCCCTTGTAGAACAGATAGGTTGAGTGCTCCTTGCCATCACCAGCGAAGCGATCTAACAGAGCGTTGGCGTTCATGTAGAGATCTTCAGCAGAGCCTGCTAAACCTACAGCCTCAGCTGATGAGCTTTCGATAGCATTGCCAGCATTGATATAGGCACGTGCAAGTTCTAAGGCAAGCTCGTAATCGATATCATCAAGTAAAGGCTCAAGCAGATCCATAATGCCTGCATAAGCATCTGCCTCATACAGCTCCTTTACCTTTTGTAACATCTGAGCTTTTGCTGCCTGCTCCATGTCTCAATCTCCTCTAAACCAAAATCCTAACGTCCCAAAATATCGGGCCATAAGCTAAGCAAACTTAAGTAAGTTTGCTGCAACTTAAGTCATAAGGCATTGCAGTTATCCTTAAGTGATCTTAAGTGCGTGCCTATTGTAGCCTATTGCAGATGCGTATTTACCTCAAATGACTAAAGCTTTGCAAATACTCGCTTATATTTGCAATTTAACCAAGGCAGCCAAAGAGCACTTCACCATCAAGCACCACTTGCCTAGAGACTAAAAAACAACGCCCAGCAAGGAGAAATCCTTCTGGGCGCTTGGTTAAATTGAATCCGTTACGATGGTATTAACTACGCCAGCGCAGAATCTTTGGCATAAAACGAGGTACGTTTTGGCAGTACTCTTCAAACTCCTCAGGGAAGTCTTTGCGCAGACGTGGCTCATCTAAGAAGATGGCAAAGCAATATGCAAAGACCACGATAAAGAGCGGCAGCACTAAGGTGGCTAAAGAATTTAAGGCACAAGATAAGCCCATGAAGTATAAGAATACGCCTAAGTGCATTGGGTTACGGCAAATGCCATAAGGACCAGTGGTAACTAAGTGCTTTGTCTCGGTCATCATCTTGATGTTGCCAAAGTTACCTGCAGCACCCTTGCCTTTAACTACGAGAGCATAGTTTGACCAAATCGCAAAGAAAAGACCGACAGCTGAGGTAAGGCCGCCTAAGATGTAAGTAGAGGCATCCTCAGGTAAGAAAGTCATTGGCCACTGCACAGAAATAAAATACATCACTGCAGGAGCCACTACGATAAATCCAAAGAATCCTAAGAAATAAAAGATCTTATCTTTAACGCTTAATACCATTGCTTAAACCACTATTAGGAACATAGAGAACAACAACTAAGCTCATACAAACACTGCTGCGGCTAGTTCCACAAGCAATAGCTAGTGGCTTGGCACTAAGGGAGAGTTATACCCTCAATAAGCATGAACTCATAAATTTGTACACAGATATACATGTACAAACGCTTAGAGCCTCAAGATCAAACATGGCGATCTCAAGCCCTTACACAAGGCAGGCATCATCAAGATTAGGCCCAACCTTGGGCACAAGTTTAACAGCTAGCAAAAGAGTTGGCTGCATAAATGATAAAGCCCCGCATGTGCGAGGCTCCATAGATCACAAAACTGAGTTTTTTTAGTAAGCACCTGAGTGCTAATTGCCTCAATACGGCGCACCAAGGTGTGCCTTTGAGGCTCATTTAGCTCCTAGGCAGTGTCATTGTTGTTACTGCCTAAGAGCTAAGGCTTTTGGCAGAGTCTTGGCTCACTCTTAGCGCTTAGACTCTTTTTCAGCCTGTTCAAGCAAGTTAGCTAGAACATGGATTGGGTGGTTAGCACGCTTGTGCTCCATACGATGAACTTGTGAGCGACAAGAGAAGCCTGTGATTAAGCACTGAGCAAAGTCACGTTCACGAATCTTTGCCTGCCAGTTTTGCTCGTAAACGGTACGAGTCTCATCTAAATTGTCTTTCATATGACCAAAGAGACCAGCCATACCGCAGCAAGCTACAGACACAGGCATGAGGCGCAGCTTGAAGTGAGCTAAGATCTGTTGCCACATCTGTACTGACAGAGGCACTAAAGCTTGCTCAGTACAGTGACAGAACAGATAGAAGTCCTCAGTGTAATCGCAAGATGCAATCACATCCTCATTAACAGCACCTGAAGAAACCTCTTGATCTGGAGTCTTTCTGCGCACAATGTCCTCAAGTGCGTTTTTGATCTTGGCCTCTTTAGCTAAGAATTTCTCGCTAGCTAAAGCCTGCTTTAACCACTCCTCTGGCAGCATCACGTTGAAGTCAGGGCAGTTTGGTATGAGGGACTTGTACTCATCGCGATAACAAATGGTCAGCGCTGGATCAAAGCCCACTAAAGTTAAGCCCTTGGCATTGAGGCGTGCTAAACGCTCAGCCTGCGGACGAGCCTTGCGAATAAAGGCTGCACGCGCACCACGGATCACTAAGAGCTTACCATTGGTATATGGCTTTAAGATCGCCACTTTAAAACCCATGGAGCGAACTAACTTAGCTAAATCAATCAGGCCATCAGCCTCATAACTTGCAGTAAAGGCATTAGAGACAACAATGACATCATAATGAGCTGCACGTGCCTCTGCCTCTTTGGCAGTTAACACCTGAATGTTGGCATCTTGAGCCTGCTGACGTAAGGTACGCTCATTGAACTTAGGCAGATCAACAAACTTAAAGATGTTCTCAACTAACAGCTTGCTTAAGGAGTTTTGCAGTAATGCATTAGACAAACGAGGTACGCGAGCCATTAATGGATTGGTACGCTCAGCATTCATGCATAAGAAGTCCATAGAAGGACGTAAATAGCGGCTGTAGTAGAAGTTTAAGAAACGTGAGTTAAGCTCAGCTGAGTTTACGTGAGCTGGGCATTGGGTCTTACAGGACTTACATGATAAGCAAGTAGCCACATGACCTAAGTACTCGTGATTAAAGTCCTCACGCTCAAAGAGAGTGTTGTAAGTACGCTCAAATAGGTTGCCTACATAAGAGACAGCAGCCACACAAGACTCTTTAAAAGTACGCTCACGAGAGGCCTCGATTGTGAGTTTTTCCTCAGCTGCATTAATATCCACACCACGCTCAGTCATTAAACGCAGCCACTCACGCATTAAGCCTGAATAGCCCTTTGGAGACTTGACGTGATCTTTGCTATAACGATAGCTTGGACACATTAAAGAGGTTGTTGAGTAGCTAAAGCATTGGCCATTACCATTACAGTTCATAGCACCATCAAAGCTATCGCGTACTCGAATATCAATAGTTCTGTCGAGATCGCCACGCATAGGATCATCAACAGCAACTAACTTGTCAGTCTCGTTACCAAAAGGCACGCAGATCTTACCTGGGTTGAGACGATTGTCCTTATCAAAGGCAGCCTTAACTTTACGGGCTAATGGATAGAGCTCACCAAAGAACACTTCACCATAGCATGAGCGGTAACCACGACCATGCTCACCCCACATCTGACCGCCATATTTCTTAACTAACTCGACGACACCATCGGAGATCTTAACTAGCTTCTCGCGATCCTCATCGGTGGTAAGATCTAAGGCAGGACGTACGTGCATAAGTCCAGTATCAACGTGACCAAACATGCCGTAAGTTACGTTCATGCCATCAAGCAGAGCTCTAAACTCCAAGATGTAATCGGCTAAGTTCTCTGGAGGAACGACGGTATCCTCGGTAAAGGCTACTAACTTCTTAGCACCTGCAGCTGAGCCTAACAGACCTACAGCTTTCTTACGCATACCGTAAACAGCTGCAATGCCTTCCTTAGTTTCAACAATGCAAGCACCTAAAATACCCATCTGACGCTTTTGAGACTGCTTAATAGTCTGATCGTAAAGCTTGAGCATGAAAGCCTTAACATTCTCAGTGTCCATGCCATTAAATTCGACAATGTTGACACCTGAGATCTCAGCGCCCTCAACATCAGTAATATAGTCTTTAACTGAGAGCCATACAGGATCCTTTTTAGCAAGGTTAAGTACCTTAGAATCTACAGTCTCAACTGAGAATACGCCAGCCTTGATTAAGGCATTAGCATGGCGCAGGGCAGAGTCGAAATTCTCATACTTAACCACACATAAAGCACGATAAGTAGGCTTAACTGTTAAGTCTAATTTAGCTCCGACTACAGTACATAAAGTACCTTCAGCACCGCAGACTAAACGGCACAGATTTAAAGTATCACTCTTAGGATCATAAGCATGATCGAGATCATAGCCAGTTAAGAAGCGGTTTAGCTTAGGAAAATGCTGCTTAATAGCTGCGGCATTGTCTTTAACCAGGGAGTAGACAGTACGATAGATATCACCCTCAAGATTCTTAAGGGCAAGCTTTGCTTTAAGCTCATCGCCACTTACTGGCTTAAACAGCGCAGTAGAGCCATCTTCAAGAACAACATCCACCTCTAAAATATGCTCAGAGGTACGACCGTAAACTAATGATCCTTGGCCTGCAGCATCGTTTGAGAGCATGCCGCCAATGGTGGCACGTGAAGATGTAGACAGCTCCGGTGAGAAGAATAAGTTCTCTTTAGCAGTTAACTCATTGAGCTCATCTTTAATCACACCTGGCTGAACGTAGATAGAACGCTCTTGTGGGTTAAAGTCCCATACATTCTTCATGTGGCGAGACATATCAATCACGATACCATCGGTAAGAGATTGACCATTAGTTCCAGTACCACCACCACGTGGAGCAAACTTCACACTCTTAAACTCTGAGCGTGAGGCTAATTTGAAGATCTCAACTACATCTTCTTTGCTCTTTGGGAACAACACTGCCTGAGGCATACGCTGATAGACAGAGTTATCGGTAGCAACTAATAATCTTGCTGCATAACGGTCTTCAATCTCGCCTGAAAAGTTGCTTGAAGTCAGTGCCTCGAGAAACTTCACGTATGCTGTCTCAATCTTTCTAAGATTGTAAATACGAGGAACCATAACCGTCACTTGCATAACTCCCGTGTGATAGTAAATGCACAGATCCTAAATTCTGTTGCATGGCAAAAAGTGAAACTAAAACTGTCTAGACTGTCTAACGACAAAAAATGAGCCTCAATGATAAGCCAAAGCGCATCTCTAGGCAAAACTCATCAAGTTTTCAAAAGCTAAGCAACAGCCGCCCAACAATTTTTTAAAACTCTCACGAACCTCCCTATTGTCATGCTCCAAGCCGCTACATATCGCCTCATAACCTTACAAAAAACCCGCATCTAAAGTGAAATTTTCTATCCATTTAACCATCTCAGAGCACTATGCGGCCAAATGGGGCATCAAAAAGTTAAGACTATGAATGGATACAAAACAGCTTTGTAGAGTTTAGGGAACATCCGATCAACAAATAACCTTTCTAAAAACAGAAAACCCCCGTTTGACAACGCAAACGAGGGCTTAGTACGTGCTTTGTACTCAACCTAGCTAAGCTCACCAAAATAGCAGTCATCAATCAGACTGCTAAATTTGGAGTAATAACCACGGTATTAATTAGCTTGGTTAAGACATTATGCTTGGAATCTAGCGTGGCTGAACTGCACCATTTGGAGCTAAGCCCTGAACGGCATTAGCTGGAGCAGGAGCTGCAGTACCATTGAGTGGAGTAATGCGCTTTACGTCGATAGAGGTGGATAAGAAGTCCTTATCAACTTCACCAACTAACTCAATTGGCATGTCCTTAGAAACGTAAGACCAGTCGTAATCGTCATCTAACTCAACTTCGATAGTACCAGTGCTGTCAGCAAAGAGGTAACGCTCGTGGCCTAAGTAGTTAACTAAAGCACCACGTAAAGTTACAAGCTGATCGTCATAAGCGTTGCGATCTACGTCTGCAACAGTGTTTACTGCTGGAGTGTTGAAGCCAGATGGACCACCCATAGCAAAAGCAGCTGGAGTGGATAAAACGGATAATGCTGCAACTGCGGCTAAAACTTTTAAAGTCTTCATAAGAATCACCCATGTTGGTCTAGTTTGTTAGACCATAAGATTTTGTACTTGTCTTTGCATGCCTACGGATTACGACTTATCAGAGCCAAGCGGCAATAATGCAATATCATTAACAAGAGGCTCACGGCTCTTACAAGCCTAGGCTTAAGATTGCAAAGGCAAAAGCTATTTAAGCTTTGAATAAAGAAACCTGGCATCCTTGTGCTTAAAGTTAAATTTTAAGCGTGGTGACGCTAACCACTTAAGCTAAGATGGAAGTCATCTTAGATAAAAGCATAGTGCAGCATTTGCGCCCTACGTTTGTTTGCAAATCTAGCCTTAAGCTTTCAACATGACCATGCCTAAGGCTAGTTTTTCAGTGCTGAAACCTAAGTTATTACTTAGCTAAAACGGCGTCGTCTACGTCAATCTTAACGTTGCCGTGCTCGCGATCTAACTCACCGAATACAGTGATAAGAGCGCCTTTCTGGAGGTGACCCCAGTTGCGATCGTCGTCGAGCTGGATGAGGATACGACCAGTGTCATCGGTAAGCTCGTAGTTCTCACCACCTAAGAAGTTGGTTAAGCGGCCAGTTACAGATACACGCTGCTCATCAGTACCTGACTGAACTAACTGAGCGATGGTGTTGGTTGGAGCAGATGGAGCGCCAAAACCTGCAGGGGCGGCTGGGTTGCCTGCGTTCTCAAAGCCTGCTGGAGCCTGAGCAGCAAAAGCAGCTGAAGAGGCTAATACGAGAGCAGAAGCTGCGGCGATAACAGATAACTTAGTCATGATTTGAATCCTCACTTGAAAATACTTAGGAGTAGTAACTTTAGCCACGAACTGAGTGCAAAATGTATTTGCAAGTGACAACAACAACTGTCTTTAATAAGCTCAACTTTATTCCTTTGTGAGCTTCAGCTCGGTGCGTTACCTTGTATGAGTTCATTAAAAACTATTGTTCTTAGCTGAAACTTAGTAGCACCTATATTTATGCAAACATCTGTCAGATCTTAGAGCCTAAGATCGCCACAAACATTGATTTCATCGGGCTTCAAGGAAGGTTAAATTTTTTTTAATTTTTTTGTTCCAATCTGTTACAAAGCCTTATTTTATCTAAGTTTCCGCTAAATCTTAGCTAAGTCAAAACTAAGAAAACACCCTCAATTATCGCTAAAGCCTGATCCCATCTGCATTGGCATAATCTTGCACAATTACGCCATCAAAAACGTCGCCAAATGCATCACACTTTTAAGCTTAGTAAGACAAAACTCCACCATTTTGCACAGCACAAACTTAGCAAACAAAAGTGTAATCACCCCATGCAAGATCTTAAGATCAGAACAATAACCGCATCTGATAACAGTTATGAAAAGAAAACTGTGAGCAAGAACATAGGCTCTATCTAATGATAATTACAAATCTGGCGCATATTGCTATATTGAACAATACACGGCGTAGTGTGCGCATTTAAGCTGCGTCCTTTACTCACATAGAGTTAAAGGCCAACACGATTAACTTTGCTTATGCAAAACATTTTTGCCTATGCTCAAGTTCCTAAGCATATGCACAAATTTTCTAAGCATATGCAAAAGTTTTCTGAGCATATGCCCATACACCATGCCTAGCACCATCATATGCCTGTCTGTAAAATTCATCATCCTAGATACATTGATTGTGCTAATATCGCTATGGTGATACACCGCAAGATCTCAAGCATCTTGTTTTTATCATCAGTGCACGCAGCATCATCGATAAGTTATTGAGGATGCTTTTTGTCAACAAAGGTAGCAGTGCTCAACTTTTAAAGAGAGACGTGATTTATGAAGAGAGACGACAATCCAACTAAGACATTCCACTCTCAAAAGCCATTACTCTTTATCACTGGAGCTTTAACCATTGCGGTTATCGTAATGGCAGTGCAACTTGTGTTCTTAACTTTACAAGTTGCAGATCAAAAAGAGTCACTGAACAACTCTTCAAGTGCAACTGATGTACGTAGCCTGCAGACCAAGGTAACCAATCTTAACAACACCTTGATTGAGTACTATCGCGAGCTTGAAGGCGTGCGTAACAACTTAAACCGTGTATCTGCTGAATTCCATGGCGTACAGGGCGTAGTTGGCAAGACCGATCAGGACTACAGATTCCTGCAGCAAGAGCTGAACAACTTTGATAATCGTATTGCAGTGCTCGAGCGTAATAACGAAAACACTCGTTACATCCTGCAAAGTATCGAACGCACCTTGCAAAGTGGTCGCTAAGCAAACATAGCCACAAGCGCATCGCTTCTAGCACTAATTGCAATTACACCTATTTTCATCAAACAAGCCTGCCTCGTGCAGGCTTGTTTGCTTTTAGCATCGTGCAGGCTTGCTTTTAGCCTCGTGCAGGATTGTTTCTTTTAGCCCAACCCAAAATCATCACTTTCCACAGCATCAACCACATAAACAACTAAAATTGTACTGCTGTTAACTGCTCCAAAAGTACTAAGCCAAAAGTATCGTACAAACAAGCCTTAATACCCGCCAGATAATAAGCGCATCCTCTAGCGCTCAACAACACCAATCACTGCCAAAGGCTGCATGCAAGCCGTAGTACATCATAAACAGTTAGCCAAAGCTAACCAGTGGTATACAAAAAAGCAAACTAAGGCGATAGTACGATGCTAAAAAGGATGCTTGTCAAAGGAAATGGAGCTTTGAATGAGCCGATGAGGCCTAAAGGAGAGTGTTGCAGTGAGCTTTTTACAGGGCCCAGAAACAACAAAACACCCTGATGGGTGTTGGAGAAGTGGTAGCTATGACTGGAATTGAACCAGTGACCTCAGCATTATGAGTGCCGCGCTCTAACCAACTGAGCTACATAGCCACTTAGTGGCAGGGGTACAAGGATTCGAACCTTGGAAATGGCGGAATCAGAATCCGCTGCCTTACCGCTTGGCTATACCCCTACGATAAAAAAAACTCAATTAGTGGCAGGGGTACCTGGGCTCGAACCAGGGCGTGACGGGATCAAAACCCGTTGCCTTACCACTTGGCTATACCCCTAAACACTTGAGTTTGTCGTCAAAGACAACGGCGCTCATTATATCTGATAGTTTAAGCCTGTCAATAGCTTTTAAACAGAATTTTACATTTCTATCATCTTGCAACCATCACTCCCTATATCAAAGGCTTGTATAAGCCAAAATACAGACAGCTTTGAATGTGAGTTTTAGACAGCACACACTTAGACTTAAGCAAAACAATCATAGCTCTTAGGCCATCACCTTACTTTAGTCTAGTGTGTATAGATTGTTCTTTTGTGGTGCTAAATAAGACCTCAGCGTACAAGATAATTGCTTAACAGACAGTTACCTTAATGTAGTCACGGGCATAAAAGTAAAAAGGCTCAAACTAGCTTGTAGTTGAGCCTTGTGCATGGAACCTCATGTTCGATACATGAGGAACTTTAACGTGTGGCAGCTTGTTAGTTGATGCGATTGCCCTCAAAATCAAGCTTGAATGGCTTGCCTTGCTCACTTGTATAGTCGCTGATAGTTTCAAACGAGTCCCAGCCCATATCTTGAGGTAGGCCCATAGAGTCGATGATGTCGAATTCCAAGCCTTCATCTTCGGTAAACTCGTTAAAGTGGGTGTAGCACTTTTGCATCTGCTCAGCAAAGAACACTTCGTAGCCTTTAGCGCTGTACTGAGGGTTATATTGCATATTCAAAACTGTGAGCATGTAGGTCTTATAAGAGAGCGTATCGATGCCCAATTTGCGATTTGAAACGCCGTATTTCATGAAGATAGCAGGCATCTCGTCTAAAAGAAGCTCTTGCAAATTGAGGCGCTCATTCCCCTCTACGCCCATGGTCTTATAGCCATGTTGAGATAGCATAAAGACATTGCCAAATGCACTGCGCATATAGTGCACGCCGGCAATGCAGGCCTTTTGATCAGAAAATTGGGTTGGAAAATCTTCAACTTGCTCAAGCTCTTCAGGGCTTATATGTGGAGCTGCCCAGCTTGGTGCTGAAAATGAACAGACTGCGCTAATCACAGCACCTAAAATCAGTTTTCTCATACAAACCTCTCTGATCTAAACCAGCATTGCGCAAAATGAGTCCTATATCCATGCCCATTAATGTACATGGCCGTTTTGATTGTTTACGATAAAGCCAAGAAGCTTATATTTATCGCATGTGCTCTATCGAAAATATCCTAGCGCTTGTCGTCTATGCTATTTATAAGTCACACGTAGATTATATAGAAACCTGTACATACCTTTTCTGTCACGAATCCCATTTCCCTAAGTCAATACTATCTATAAGCCATTATGATCTACAAATAAGCAAAGAGAATGACTATACGAGCTCTTATCGAGCTCGCCCTATGCTGTCCAACAATGCAATCTAATCTGTCGTACACTTTAGAGCAATTTAGCTTATGATAGATGTGGTACTCTTTGCCTAATTAACTAGGTAGAACTAAACGTCCTTAGTTGAAGGATTAATGGATTGAACCATGTTCTTAGCTAAATATTCCCGCTCATTAATTTCAAAGCCACAAACATCTGTGTGCGTAATTTCAAGCGCATTAGCTTTATTACTCAGTGCTTGCTCAGCATCTAATGATGAGAGTAATGCTAAGGCAAGTGCAACATCCTCATCGCAAGCAGACAATCGCATTGTCTACATGATCCCTGACTACAGTGGTAAGTCATGGGGAGCTCAGGATGAAGATGAGTACCTAAATGCGCTGCAGAAAACTGACTTAGTGTTTGATGAGGACAAAGTTCAACTCATTAACATTCAAGGTGCAGCCCCAAGCCGCATTGTGCTGTACAAGCAAATAGCACCACTCACGGAGTCTCAAGATCAGCAAGCTGATCAAAATGATGCTCAAGTCGATACACAGTCAACTGATGGCAAAGACAATGTAGCAGCTCCTGCACAAGATAATAATGAGTCACCACAACCAACTGATTCTGATGATAAATCCGCCGCTCAAGAGGCTGCTAATGTAGCCTCTGCGCAAGATTCTGCTAATGTAGCCTCCGATCAAGAGGCTGCTAATGTAGCCTCTGCGCAAGATTCTCTAGCAGAGCCATTATCCTTAGTTGAGGTTGCTACTTTAGCAGGTGCAGATTCGACTAGCGCCACCTTAGAAACACCTGCTGATAAGGTAGTGCGTGTCTCATCTATCCGTGACACCCAAAATCATTGGCAAAAGTCCTCTAAACCTTGCTACAACTGCACTAATCCAACTGAATACGATCCTTACTATTACGAGCCTTTCTACAAAAAGTTCCCAACTCCTGGCGTCGATAAGAAGTAGCCACTTAATCCTAAAAAAAACGACTACCACTCTCGTTGTAGCCACGTCCTTGCCAAGCCCCCTTCCTTGCGCTCCTTAGCAAACATCCTCATTGCCATGCCTGCATAATGTCATGGCCAAATCATTACGCCCAATCAACACTAAAAGCATTCAAGTCACTCAGTCCCAACACCATTCTGGCCATTCAAAGCAAAATAATTACGGCCATGCAGCCAAAATCATTAAGCCCATGCATGTAACGCAATGGGAGTTCCAGTCTTTTATATCTGAGATCATGCTCTGTTTCGATCTTAAAAAACGTAACCTCGACAGCGCCAAAAGAGCATATTTTCTTTTGGGACGCGATCGTGCTGCTCTGTGGTGATTTTTCTGGGCGTAAAAAAGGGCAGTGTCATAAGACGCTGCCCTGTTTGGTTTGTTAAGTAATAATCGTTGCTACTTACGTGGTTGTACGTACTGAACACCAGGATCAACTGGCCAACCAGGAGTGCCTGGCATTATCGGATGCTGAGGCTCATGCATACCAGGTGGTGGCGCATAGCTTGGGCCTGAAGATGAAGGTGGCCTACCAGGGTAATGTGGCGGCCAGCCTGCTGGAGGTTGCCATCCTGGTGGTGGTTGCCATCCTGGAGGTGGTCTCCAGCCTGGGTGATTAGGAGGCCAGCCTGGAGGTGGATTAGCTCCTGTTGGAGGCACCCAACCTGGTGGAGGCTGCCAACCAGGTGGTGGATAACCACCTTCCCAACCTGGAGGTAATTGACCATGGCTACCAATGTAGTCGTATAAGTAAATATCGTAGTTCACATCATACTGATTTGGATTTTCGACGGTCACTACATTACCGTACTGATCTGTATATGTATAAACACTTGGTGGATTGGTGTAGTTGACGTTTTGGTTGTTGGCTAACTCTTTACGATAAGCTGCCACTTCCTCAACTGTACCAACCATGGAAGGGGTATTGGTACCAAACACCTTTACTAACTGCTCACGTACTGGAGCTGAGCTTGTATCTTGAGTGCCTGGCACCTCAATAGATGAGCCTACAGCAACTAAATTGCTACCACCATGAGCCTTGCCTTGTGGCGCAGGAGCTTGAGCAGGTGCTTGGGCTGCTAGAGCTTGTTGTTGAGCTTGTGCCTGTTGCCCGGATGTGACAGCTTGGTTTTGAGTTGCAGCTTGTGACTGTGTTAGGGTTGTGACAGTACCTTTAAATGGCCCATGATCTGGAACACTTTGAGCTGAGGCGATCACGGCGGCATTTACTGAGGCTGTAGCTGCAGCTGCATTGGTTGCGGCTGTAACGATACTCGATGGGTATGAGGTGACACGATTTCTCTCAGGATCCCAAGCAGTACCTACCTTAGCTTGCTTATAAGCTGGCTTTTCAGGCAGCATTGGTTTAGCTACATACTGATACTCAGAGGCAGTCTTATTAGTACCGTAGCTTTTGACCCTGTCTTTTGATCTATCTTTTAAGCGCTTGTCAGCCTTGTCATCGTACGGAGCGTTGTAATGCTCCTTAACTGCTGCAATAGCCTTAGAGACATTCTCAGCATCAGCGCGATCTTTTGATCTCTTCTTGGCACTCTCATCAGCTTTCTTTGGTTCAGCAGCGGCTGCAACTACAGCATTATCTTCGCTCTTAGCTTTTGCATCTGCAGAGATCATATCTTTTGCATCTGCAGTGCTCTTAGCATCAGCTTTAGTCTGGCTCTGCTCTTGACTTGCTGCCGTGGAGTTTTGCATGGCAATCTCAGCTGCACGAGCACGAGCTTGCTCAGCTAAAGCAGCATTAGCTTTAGCTTGTGCCTCGTTAGCTTCTTGTTGAGCTTTGGCTGCTTCTTGAGCTTTCTTTTGAGCCTCTTCTTGAGCCTGAGCTACAGCAATGGAGCGTCTTGCTTTCTCAACGGGGGTATTGGCCTCTTTAGCAGCCACCATAGCGCTAGCAGAGTCAATCACAGCACCATTTTGCTCACCAATCGAAATGTTCTTGGCAGGCTCTAAAACGACCTCATCACCAAGCGGCAAAATAGGAGCATCAGCAGGCAAGTCTGTCCAATCAGCTTTAGCAGGCGCTACAGCACCTTGTGACTTGTTGGTGATAGTTATATTGCTAGATTGCTGGGCTTGAGCCTGAGCGATGGCTTCTCGTGCGGCATCACCCTCTAAGAGCTCTTTAGTAATAGGATCTATAACGGGATCATCGCCTGCGTAAATAGACACGTTATTAGCAGTACTTGCATGCACTGTAGCAAGTGTCGGCAAGGCAGTGACTAAGCACGCGCCGATGCAAATACTTAAGGTAGACTTACTTAGCAATTTAACCTCCTACTTAGGTAGAGAAAATGCCAATACAATCTTGCTTAGACACAAAATCTTTCTTACTTGTTAACGCACTCAAAGCTTGTCGTGCAAGAGTGTTGCTATCAGTAAGTGCTAAATGTATTGCAAAAGCAAAGCCTAGCTCGTCACTTGTTGATCTAGATCTAAATTAGCCCTGCTTTCACAAGGATAAAAAGTAAAAAAGGACGGCTTAACCGTCCTCTCTCATATCGCCTTAAATAGCCTCAGTGGCTATTCATTAATGTTGCTTATGTAGCTATTTGGCGTTTTGTGTTACGCCCTGAGCATTATCTTGCCCACTCTTAGCAGCTACTGTTTCACTATTAGTAACAGTTTCAACTGCAACAGCTGACTGCAGCACTGCAGGAGATCCGGCAGTATCGCTTGCAATAACGCTCGTTGTTGCCTCAGTCGGTGCTATAGCTGCACTAGCTGCAGCTGTCGCGGCTGGATTTGCAGCTGTTGCGGCCACTGCTGTTGCGGTTGGTGCTACGGCGGCTGTGGTTGCTGCGACCGCACCTGATGCTGGAGCACTTGCATCGGCGGCGGCAACGGTGGCTACATTTTGGCTAGCAACATTTAAAGTGGCATTGCTAGCGTTTTGCATGGCAGCATTGTTAACTTCTTCGAGGATACGATAGTGCTTGGCGTCGATCTTCACTTTGAACATGTTGCGGTCAACTTCACCGTAAATTTCGATGAGCTGATCTTTGTGCACATATGACCAATCGACGTCATCATCAAGTTCAACCTCAATTGACTGTCCAATTAAATCGGTGAACTCGTAGTTGTTATCGTACAGATAGCCTGTAAGACGACCTTTAATTAGCACTTCAGCCTCATCAGAAGCACCAGTTTGCACCTGATGCACTGAGGTTAAGTAAACATCAAAACCCGTAGGCATGCGCAAAGCTTCATGGTACTTATCTTTAGCTTGTGCTTGAGAAAAAGGCATAGCAAGTGAGGCAGCAAATGCTAAAGAGATTGCTGTCAATAGCACTGAACGTCTATGCATTTTGATTACACCATTGAACAAGGCCATAATCGAATCCCATCCTAGGCGGTCTTACAGCTTGGCTTAAATCTTAGTTGGACAGTTCCTAAGTTTGATCTTTGCCAATCACTCCACTGCAGCTAAAGTAGCTACAGCCCATTAACTTTTATTGTATTTGAATTTTCTTAGCTCAAAGTTAGACATAAGTATATAAAACATCTTATATGCAAGATCTGAGCTTTTAGGGGGCTAGATTCTAATCTAAGTGCCTATCAAATGCTAATTAAGTGCATCATCCATTACGCTTGAGAGCATAAAACCCCCATGCTATGCACGAGAGTAACAAGCCGTACTCTTAGAGCGTACGATACTAATAAGATAAGCTGCCCCTCTTATCAAAGCTATACAAATACGGGTGCTATATTAAGCCAAACAAATTAGCTGAACCTTAGCATAGCTAAGTTTGCAGCGCTAACTGATAGATACAAGACGTAATTAAACTATAAGAAACGATCGCATCTTGCTTGACGCGATAGCTAATTGACTAAGTTTGAATGCGTAAAACTGATTAAGATGCGCATTAGGCACATAATTGTGTGGGTTTTTCCCATAATAGCGCTATAATGTCGCGTTTTGGGATTGCATCCCTTGTTTATGCCGCTTTATACAAGCTTTGCATCATCAACCTACAGGATCTAGCAAAAGGTACACACTAATGTCCGAGATAACTGGTATCAGGATTAACACTAACGCCAAACTGCAAATGGGTACTTTCCACGTAGCAGTATGGGGTTGTCAAATGAACGTATATGATGCAGATCGTATCCGTGATTTGATGACAGCCTCTGGTTATGTGGAGAAGGCAGAGCCTGATGGTGCTGACGTTATTATTCTCGTGACCTGTGCTGTTAGAGCAAAGGCTGAGGACAAGGTATTCAATCAGATCGCAACCTGGCGTCATCGCGGTGTTACTAACGATGAGACCGTAATTGCCTTAGGCGGTTGCGTAGGCTCTGAGCTTGGTCAGCAAATTATTGAGATGAACAAGGGCGTATCTATCGTCTTTGGTCCTCGTACTGCACACCGTCTGCCTGCTATGGTGGCTGCATTTAGAGCAACTGGCGATCATATCGTTGACGTTAAGGCTGAGGCTTTAGAGAAGTTTGATGCTCTGCCTGAGCAAGGTCAGCGTGGTCCAAGCGCCTTTGTAACCATTATGGAAGGCTGCTCTAATAACTGCACTTACTGCATCGTGCCTCACACCCGTGGCGGCGAGGATTCACGTCCTGAGCAAGACATCTTAGATGAGATTGCTATCCACTTAGAGCACGGCGTTAAGGAAATCCACCTTTTAGGTCAGAACGTTAACTCTTACCGTGGCTTAAATGCCGAAGGCAAGGTGGGTCGTTTCTCATCCTTACTTTACGAAGTAGCCTCCATTCCAGGTGTTGAGCGTCTGCGCTTTACTACCTCCAACCCAATGGAGTTTACCGATGATATCGTGCAGGCCATTGCCGATCTGCCAATCATCGCTGATTCTATCCACATTCCTGTGCAGTCAGGTTCTGATCGCATCTTAAAGCTGATGAAGCGTGATTACACTTCTGACTCCTATCGTGAGTTAGTAGCTAAATTACGTAAGGCCCGTCCAAATATCTATATCTCCACCGATATCATCGTGGGCTTCCCTGGTGAGACTGATGAAGATTTTGCTGAGACCATGCGCTTAGTGAACGATATTAAGTTTGACTCCTCCTTTAGCTTTATCTACTCCAAGCGTCCAGGCACCCCAGCAGCTGACTTAGAAGACCCAGTTCCACTTGATCACAAGAGACAAAATCTCTATGTACTCCAGGCTAAGCTTGAAGAGTATGCCTCCATGTACTCTCAGCAGATGCTTGGCACCCGTCAGCGCGTTTTAGTTGAGGGTATCTCTCGTAAGAACGAGAACGAGCTCAAGGCACGTACCTCTAACAACCGTATTGCCGTATTTGAGGGCAGCCGTGACTTAGTGGGCAAGATGATTGATATCGACGTTATTAAGGTTATGAGCCACACCCTTAAGGGCCAAATCGTTAACGCCTAATAGCCATCTTTTAGATAGCTAAATCATACAAAGCCGAAGACCTTAGGGTTTTCGGCTTTGTTGTATTTATACAGCAGCAATATTACTTGCCGCATGTTGATGATGTAGCCACAGACAGTCTATGTTGGTTTATTTGCAATAGACTTAACTAGATTTTAGTGATTCTTTTGGCCTTTTGGGCTAAGATCATGCGGTACTTTGTTTAGCTATCTAGGAGCAAAAATTGACCAAAGCTAACATCGAGAAAGATGGCGACGAGCGTCGCTTTAATGTAGAGCCTGCTGATCGTCAGCGTATTGCCTATTTACTTGGCCCAGGTAATGAAAACCTGCAGCAAATTTCTCAGCGTTTAGGTGTTGAAATCTTAAATCTTGACGCTGGCTTCTGCATCAAAGGCCACGGCAAGAAAGCGATTGCAGCTGAGCGTATTATCAAACAGCTCTATCTCGAAACTGCTCCTATCGGCAAACAGCGCAAGCCTAATTTCATCACTCCTGACATGGTTAACTTAGCCATTGTTGAGAATACCCACTTAGAGGCTGATCAAGAAGATAGTCCAAATCCACTGGATTTTTACGATCAAGATACTCAGCTTGAGGCCGCTGAAAACGCCCGCACCGCCATTAAAAAGCACGTGCGTAAAGGCGAGGGTAAAGAAGATGGTGAGCGTGGTAGCGTAGGCGAGCTCTATCACAAAGCCTCATCATTAAAGACTCAGCGCGGTGTGATTAAAGCCCGTACTCCAAATCAGGCTGGCTACATTTCTCAAATCATTAGCCATGATGTGAGCTTTGGTATTGGACCTGCCGGCACTGGTAAGACCTTCCTTGCAGTAGCTGCTGCGGTGGATGCACTGACCCGTAATGAAGTACGTCGCATTATCTTAACCCGCCCTGCAGTTGAGGCTGGTGAAAAGTTAGGCTTCCTCCCTGGTGATTTATCTCAAAAGGTTGACCCATACTTACGTCCTCTGTACGACGCCCTTTTTGAAATGCTCGGCTTTGAAAAGGTCGAAAAGCTCATTGAGCGTCAGGTAATTGAAATTGCTCCATTAGCCTATATGCGTGGTCGTACTCTCAACGACAGCTTTATCATTTTAGATGAGGCACAGAACACCACCATCGAGCAGATGAAGATGTTCTTAACTCGTATTGGCTTTAACTCCAAGGCAGTTATCACAGGCGATCCATCTCAGATCGACTTACCAAAGAATGTACGCTCCGGTCTGCGTCATGCTATGGAAGTGCTCTCTAAGGTTGATGCCATCTCCTTTACTTACTTCATCTCTGATGACGTGGTTCGTCACCCAGTGGTTGCAGCCATTGTTAATGCCTACGATGCTTGGGACAAAAAGGAACATGAGCGTGAAGAGCGCGAAAAGTCAGAGCGTCCACCACGCTTTGAGCGTCGCTATGGACCACGCCGCTATGATGATCGCTTAGAAAAGCACATCGACGCTGAATACCAAATCCCAGGTGATGAAGGTGAGACTAATAGCAATGGCGATCAGCAAGCTGACCCATCAAGCGTTCATGGCGTAAGCTTTGCGGCTACCGATGAGTTTGAGCGTACCTTAAAAGAAGATATGGACTCTTTAGAGCGCGAACATAGCAAGGCACAAAAGGCATTCTCAACTGGTCTATCTTTTGACAAAGCCATCGATGATCTCATGGACGAAGATAATGAGCCATCCAAGGCTGCCAAGTCCACTTTAGCTAAAGAAGATATCTAATTGCTAAAGCAATTACCAAAGTAATTGCGCTCTATCACCATCTATTTAGAGGCATCAGCATATGTATGAGCTGATGCTTAATACATTAAGGCTCTGTAATGGAGCCTTTTGCTTATATGGCAAAGGATCATGTATGCAACAGATCAATATCGATTTACAAATTGCCGTTGAAGACACTGCGCTCATACCTGCACTTGAAGACATGCAAAAGTGGGCACGCGCTGCTTTTGATTATGTAGGTTTTGCTAAAGACTGTGCTTTTTCTGCACGCTTTGTAACTAACGATGAGATCCAAACTCTCAATCGTGAATACCGTCAGATGGATAAGCCTACTAACATCCTCTCTTTTCCATACGAAGAGCCTGAAGAGCTTGCTACTCTGCCAGAGGAGGTCTTAGCTGAGCTTAATGCTACAGCCCAAGAAGAAGGCGATGAGAATATGGGCACCTATCTTGGCGATCTTGTCATATCCATGGCAGTGCTAACTAAAGAAGCGCAAGAGCAAGACAAGAGCTTAACTGAGCATGCTGCCCATCTTATCATTCATGGTTGCCTCCACTTACTTGGCTACGACCACATTACCGATGAAGAAGCCGAAGAGATGGAAGGCATCGAGATTAAAGTGCTTGAAAAACTTGGCTATGCCAATCCATATGCTGCAGATGAAGACTAAAGAGAACTCATCTTCATACAGCACCTCATCTAACTATCCGTTCGCTCATTGAACGTTAGCTCATTGAACGCTATCTCTTTGCACGCGCCGCTAATCACTAGAGAGCATAGCATTTGTGTAAATTTGTAAGCACTTTGCCTAACTTCACATGAAGCTAAACTATGTGCGCTAAGATAGCTTAAGGTGATCATGTGCTGCCTAAAGTTGTGCAAATCAAGAGAATTGGTCATTTGTGGCAATTTAATTGGCAAGTTTTTGCGGGCTCTTTCACGCTAAAACATAGTTTGCGCCAATCTAAAGTAACTCTAGGCTATAATGACATCATGTTTTTGAGTACAGGAGTTTGAAAACTTTCTTATGGGATCTGAATCTGAAATTCCGCAACACATGTCATTTCTCTCACGTACACGTGAGCGTCTCATGCGTGCCGTCTTAAAACGCGGACTCCCATCCAACCAAAGTGAGCTTGCTAAGGTTATTGAGCAGGCTAGCCAGGATGACATCATTAACGAAGAAACTGAGGATATGATTCGCGGAGTCTTCGATATCACACAGCGTCGTGTGGCTGATGTAATGATCCCACGCTCTCAGATCAGAGACATTGATAGTGAGTGCACTATTGGTGAGGCTATCAAGATTGTAATTAAGTATGGCCACTCCCGTTATCCTGTATCTTTTGAAGATAAGGATCATATTCAGGGCATCTTAATGGCAAAAGATCTGCTCCCTATGGCAGATCAGTGCGACAAGAAGATCAGCGACTTTCCAAATCTCTTAAGAAAGCCAGTGATTGTTCCGGAGAGCAAGCACGTTAATCGCATGCTCAAGGACTTTCAGAAAAACCGCTTCCACATGGCTATTGTGGTCGACGAGTACGGTGGTGTATGCGGTCTTATCACTATTGAAGACATCATTGAGCTCATCGTCGGTGAAATCAACGACGAGTACGAGACTGAAGTTGAGGGTACTAACATCACCAAGAGCGGTGAGAATACCTACATCGTAGCTGGCTGCACTCCAGTTGAAGAGTTTGAAGAATACTTTAAGACTACCTTCCCTGATATTGATGTAGATACTGTTGCAGGCCTTGCACTGCACTACCTTGGCCACATCCCACAAAAGGATGAGCAAGTAAGCTTCAACGAGTTTACCTTCAAGGTTCTCGACACCAAACTCCATCAAATTAACACCCTGCAGGTTACTGTAGCGGCCAAAGAAGACGAATAATTAACGTCCTCTTCTTGGCAAGCACCTCTTGCCTCCATGCTACTTACCATGTGTAAGTAGCATGCTCATCCCTTAGCCGAGATATAAGCTACTCCCACAGCAAAGATCTTAGCTACTTCCCCCTGCTCGTGCGCATTGTTACTTGCTATTTAGCACTATTGATCGCTATTAGCATTCATGGATTTTAATGATCTACCTTTCATACTTTCTAATGAGCTAGCCGGGAGTGTCCAGCCTTTTGCCAGCATTTGAAATGCACTCTCTATTGCCCTAACACGGCTTAAGCGCTCATCCCATTATCTTTATTTTTCGTGAAAGCATTTGCTGAGGCATGAGCTAACAGTGAGTAAATCATGCCCCTTTAGCGAGCTTTTGCAAAAATCTCAGTCCCTTATTCGGTGCGTTATCTAAACACACCTCTTGCTCAGGGCTAATATTTTCCTATTGTTTTTGTGCCATAGGTTATTTTGAGCCGATATTGGTACTTTTGAGCGAATTGTTGGCATATTTAAGCCGTTGCCACTATTGAATAGTGCATGATTGATGTACGCGCCTTTTCACTCAATTTTGGGTGATTTGAATGATTAGAATAATTTTTACATAGCACAGTGTTTCCTAGATATACAAGTAGCGCCCAGCAATAAAGCAAGGGCGCATCTTAAGGCTTACTTTTAGTGCTGCATAAAGGGCTGCTATTTTTCTTTGGTAAAGTTTCTCACAAATGACGGGCTCAATGATTGAGTTAAGCATCAAGCACTTTTAGCAATGTAAGCATGCAATCCGTCACTCCATTCCCCACACATAAATTAGGTGCTCGACACCTTTTGGAGATTTTATTATGGCTTTTACCGTTAGAACAAACGCTCCTTTCCGTGCTGATGTAGTTGGCTCATTCTTACGTCCTGACGTGCTGCATAATGCACGCAAACTTCACGCAGGTGGTCTATTGGACGACGCTGGTTTAAAGAAAGTTGAGGACGAGTGCATTAGCGACCTTGTCAAAAAGCAAGTTGCTCATGGTCTTAAAGTCATTACCGATGGTGAGTTTCGTCGCAGCTGGTGGCACCTGGATTTTATGTGGGGATTGACGGGTGTTGAGAAGGCCTCTAGAGAACGTGGTTACGGCTTTGTGGGTATTGATACTCGTGCCGAGACTGCAGTTATCACCGGCAAAATCTCTGGTGAAAATCACCCTTTTGTCGAGCACTTTAAGTTTGTTAAGCAATTTGAATCCTTAGCAGATGGTTTAGTTGCAAGACAAACCATTCCTGCCCCTGCTCAGACTTTGGCTACTTTCCTTAATGTACGCAACACTGAACTTAAGACTAATTGGCGCGACTTCTACGCAAGTGAAGAGGCACTAATCGAAGACATTGGCGCAGCCTATCGCACTGTAATTAAAGATCTCTATGCAGCAGGCTGTCGCTCAGTGCAAATTGATGATTGTACTTGGCCAGTACTGTGCGATGAAGAACTCGTAAAAAACAGCGGTCTAGATGTAGATCATTTGGCATCACTCTACCTCAAGGCCAATAATGCTGCACTACAAGACAAGCCTGAAGATCTCAGAATTTGTACTCACATTTGCCGTGGTAATTACCGCTCTCATTACTTCTCAAAGGGCTCATACGATCGCGTAGCCAATGTAGTGTTTGCTCATGAGAACGTCGATGCTTTCTACCTTGAGTATGATGATGAGCGCTCTGGTACCTTTGAGGCATTACAGCTCATTCCAAAGAACAAGCAAGTAGTCTTAGGTGTCATTACCTCTAAGCGCCCTGAGCTTGAAGATGAGGCTTTCTTAGAGCAGCGTATTGCCAAAGCAGCTGAGTACTTCCCACTTGATAACTTATGCCTCTCACCTCAATGCGGTTTTGCCTCTACTGAAGAGGGCAATTCCCTTACCGAAGATGAGCAATGGGCTAAGGTTGAC